>NZ_JBEYXK010000003.1:40793-236996 GCF_040645035.1 Streptomyces sp. NPDC046876
GGCCCTCCACCGCCGGACTCTTGGCCGCCGTTTGTGGTTCCGGGGGGCGCCCCCCCCCCCCCCGGGGGGCGCCGGGGGGGGGCCCCCCCCCCCCCCCCCCCGGCACAGCTCCGCTTGGCCGCTGTTCACTGCCGTCACGTGGGAGAGGATGTGGATATGGCACTGGTCAAAAAGGGATCGCGGCTCATCAAGGTGGACGGCACCACCTACCGGTGGCGACTGCGCGGCCGACCGACCTATGACCAGGGCCTGGTCATGTCACCGCTTGCCTACGCGGTCGAGCACGCCGATTCACCCGGCACCACGCTGGTGGTCACCACCAACCAGCCGCACCCGAGCAACTGGTTGGGAACACCCGGCAGCCCGGTCCTGCCGGCCCAGGTGGCTGACGGCATCCGCACCGCTCTCTCCGACGGGTGGACGCCCGAGACCCCTGGCTCACCGTTCCACCTCGACCAGTCAACGGGCTTCGCCTCGTCCCACTGACCTGCTCATGCTCAAGGACTCACAGGATTCACCGCGTCAGGCGTCGGTCAGTCCTTTTGCTTACGGCTTCCCACATTCCCCCTGCTGCTCGGCACCTCCCGTGTAGGTGGTACGGCGGGCCGCTGCCGGCTAGCGGAGGGGGAGGGTGGGGTAGGAGGCAAGGGCCTTGGGGGGTTCGTCGGCTCCTTGGGTGAGGGTTCCCCAGGCGAAGCCCACGATGCCGGCCTGGAGGCGTGACTCCACGTCCAGCTTGGCGAGGATCTGTGCCACGTGGGCCTTGGCCGTGCGTTCGGTGATGGCCAGGCGGAGCGCTATGGTCCGGTTCGATGCCCCCTTGGCCAGGAGCCGGAAGACGTCGAGCTCGCGCTCCGACAGCCGCGGCACCCGGGCCAGCACTGCGTCCCAGGCACCGTCGTGAGGTGCGGAGCTCCGGTCGGTGACGAGGTAGGAGCCCCAGGCGTGCGGGCTCCGGGTCTGTGCGATGTTCATGGTGTTGACGGACTCCTGAGTTCTGGACCGGGGGGTGGGCCGTCGGTGGTGCCGACGGGTCGCCGCAGGCCGTGCGGGGCCTGGGCGTGGTCGTGTGACGCTCATTCAGGGAGTGGGGGCGTGTCGCCGACGGGCACGGCGCATAAGTGGTGGCACGTGCGGGACGCGTGGAGTTCCGGTCCGGGGACGGGCTGGGGCATCCGGGCCCGGACGTGATGGGGCATGCACTGCGGGCGCGCAGGGGGCGGCTGGCCGGGCCGGAGGCAGGCGGGCGGGCGGGCAGAGCGCTGGACGCCGGTTCGAGGGGGATGCCGGCGGGTTCCGCGCAGAGGGGACCGGCCCGTCAGCGCCGTGCGAGCGGCGGGGGGTTCTGGGAGGCGGCGCGGGCGTTTGCCCGTTCCCGTCGTCCGAACATGCCGGGGGGCGGTACACCGCAGGGGGTGGTGCGCGGGCGGCCGGTGTGAGTGCGGTGTCGCCGCCTGGGCGCCCTGGGGAATCGGGTTTCTTCGGGTATGGCGGCGAGCTGATGCCGGATATCGGCGGTGATCGACGCGGCTAACTCATACGCCTGGGCTCCGGTCTTCCCTTTGGCTTTATCAGCCATCAGGCAGGCTACTATTAGCCACCAAATTTCCAGCCATGAGTGGATATAATTCAAGCCTCTGTCGAGAAATGGCGATAAGCGAGCCGCAGAGACGTATCCGCAGGCACGAAGGGGCGGTGTCGCCACGGCACCATCATGCTGAAGGCCCGTCAGGGTACAGGGTGCATACCCCTCGCCCATGAAAACTCCCTCGGCTGTCTTGAAGGAATGGGTGGCCCGGACGCAAGTGGTCGGCGCGCTCGCAGCAGCCAAAGTGGTTACTCGCTGGTCACCGCGCATGCCACGCTACTTGACGCATTCCTGTGCAGGCAACGAGTGATCCAATATCTGAGACACCATCCGGCTGAAATGTACCCTGCACCGGTCCGGATTTCTCTCTTCTTGTCTCGTTGAGAAATCAACCAGGAATAGGGGCGGTACGCCGATGCGCCCGCCGGGGTGTCGGCGGGCGCATCGGGTCCGTGCGAGGGGAGGGGTGTGGGGGCGGGTGTTTACGGGACTCCGGCCAGGCGTAGGAGTGCCGCCGTGCCCGCAGCGGCGAGGACCACCAGGAGGAACGGCGCCTTGCGCCAGGCCAGGACGCCGCCGACGAGGACGCCGGCAGGTCGGGCCACGCCGGCGAAGTCGGCGCCCTCGGTGAGTGCCGACGTGGCGGCGAGGGCGGCGAGCAGGACGACCGCGGAGACCTCCAGCAGCTTCTCGGCACGCTGCGGGAAGGTGACCCTGGCGCGCAGCGCCGGGCCGGAGAGGCGGAGCAGGAAGGTGCCGCCCGCGAGGGCGAGCATCGCGGCCAGGGCCGGCGCCACGGGTACGGAGTTGCTCATCGGGCGGCCTCCTTCGATGACTTCGATGACTTCGATGACGCTGATGGCTCCGGGCCCTGGTTCGGGTCGGGTTCGGTGGGCGCGGGCGAAGCGTCCTGCCGCTTCGAGATGAGGACGAACAGCGGCAGGGCGGCGAGGGCGGCCAGGACGGGGAGGCCTGCGGGGAGGAAGGCGACTGCCGACAGGGCCAGGGCGCAGCCCGTCAGTGCGGTTCGGCGCAGGGCGCGTTCCTTGAGGGCGGGGAGGACCAGTGCCACGATCACCGCGGGGAACATGGCGTCCAGGCCCAGGGCTCCCGTGTCCTCGACCACGCTTCCGAGCAGGGCCCCGAGGGCGGCGCCGATCGGCCAGCAGACCAGGATGCCGAGGCCGCAGGCCCAGTAGGCGGCGCGTTTGCGCGGGAGGCCGTCCTGGGCGAGGGCGAAGACGACCGTCTCGTCGTTCATCAGGTGGGTGCCGAGCAGGCGGCGCCAGCCGCGGCCGAGCACGTCGGGGACCGCCAGGCCGAACGGCAGGTGGCGGGCGTTGACCAGGAGGGCGGCCAGCAGGGCGGCGATCGGGCTGCCGCCGGCCGCGATGATCCCGACGAACAGGAACTCCGACGAGGCGGCGAGGACGAGCGCGCCCATCAGCACGGGGAACCACCAGGCGAAGCCGGCGGTGACCGAGGCGGCGCCGTACGAGACGCCGATGACGCCGACGGCCAGACAGACGAGGGCGATGTCGCGTAAGGGCCCGCGGTCCAATGTTCTCCATATCGAACGCATGGCGTTTATAGTGAACATCTCAGCCTTGTTCGTCAAGGCGAACAGTCGACCACTGGAGCGAACGCCATGTCCGATGCCGATCCCGCCCTCAAGCCCCCGCTCGAAGTGATCGCCGCCTCCCTGCGGACGGAGCGCGTACGGGCGGGGCTCTCCCTCACCGAGGTGGCCCGCCGGGCCGGCCTCGCCAAGTCCACGCTCTCGCAGCTGGAATCCGGCGCGGGAAATCCCAGCCTGGAGACGCTGTGGGCCCTGTGCACGGCCCTGGACATCCCGTTCTCCCGGCTGCTCGCCGTCCCCCGGCCGCAGGTCCAGCTGATCCGGGCGGGCGAGGGGCCGGCGGTGCACTCCGCGCAGAGCGCCTACGGTGCGACCCTGCTCTCCGCCAGCCCGCCGGGTGCCCGGCGCGACGTGTACAGCATCACGGCCGAGCCCGGGCCCCAGCGGTCCTCCGCCGCGCACCTGCCCGGCGTGATGGAGCACGTGATCATCAGCTACGGGCGGGCCCTGGTGGGCACCGCCGACGAACCGGTGGAACTCAACCCCGGCGACTACATCTGCTACCCGGCCGACGTGCCGCACCTCTTCCAGGCACTGGAGCCCGGCACCCGGGCCGTGCTCATCTCCGAGCACCCGTGAACGCCGGGCCGGACCCGCGGTGGGCCGGCCCGGCGTGGGTGGAGCGGTGGGGGTTCAGTGGCCCATGCCCAGGCCGCCGTCGATCGGCAGGACGGCTCCGGTGACGTACGCGGCGCCCTCGGAGGCCAGGAAGTGGACGGCCGCGGCCACCTCGTCCGCGTGGGCCGCGCGGGCCAGCGGCACCCGGTCCAGCATGGCGGCGCGCTGCTTCTCGGTCAGGGCGCGGGTCATGTCGGTCTCGACGAAGCCCGGTGCCACCACGTTGCAGGTGACGCCTCGCGAGCCGAGCTCGCGCGCCACGGACCGGGCGAAGCCGACCAGGCCGGCCTTGGACGCCGCGTAGTTGGCCTGCCCGGCCGCGCCGAGGAGGCCCACCACCGAGGAGACCAGCACGATCCGGCCCCTGCGGGCGAGCAGCATCTGCCTCGCGGCCTGCCGCACCACCCGGAAGACACCGGTCAGGTTGGTGTCGAGGACTGCGGTGAAGTCCTCCTCGGACATCCGCATCAGCAGTTGGTCGCGTGTGATGCCGGCGTTCGCTACCAGGACCTCCACCGGTCCGTGGGCCTCCTCGACTTCCCCGAACGCCCGCTCCACCGCGGCCGCGTCCGTGACGTCGCACCTGACCGCGAGGCAGCCCGGTTCCTTCAGCTCCGCGGGCGGTTCACCCGTGCGGTAGGTCACCGCGACCCTGTCGCCCGCCTCGGCGAAGGTGCGTGCCACCGCGAGGCCGATGCCCCTGTTCCCGCCGGTGACCAGGACCGAACGGCTCATGCCTTTCCCACTTCCTTTTTGCTGCGTGCTGCTGTGGCGTTTCGTGGGCCGCGGGCGCGGCCCCGGCTCATGCGATCTTGTGGACCCAGCCGAACGGGTCCGGGCGCAGGCCGGTCTGGATGCCCGTCAGTTCGGTGTGCAGGCGGGTGGTGACGGGGCCGGGCGTTCCGCCGCCGATCGTCCAGTCGCCGTCTGTGCTGCGTACGAAGCCGACGGGGGTGACCATGGAGGACGTTCCGCAGGAGAACACCTCGGTCAGTGCCCCGGACTCGGCGTCGGTCCGCCACTGCTCCACGCTGATCCGGCCTTCCTCGGCCTCGTAGCCGAGTTCGGCCGCCAGGGCGAGCACCGAGTCCCGTGTGACACCCGCGAGCAGTGTTCCCGACAGCTCGGGGGTGACCAGGCGCTCGCCGTAGACGAAGAAGAGGTTGCTGGTGCCCATCTCGTCCACCCAGCGGCGCTCCGCCGAGTCAAGCCAGACGACCTGGTCGCAGCCCTGTTCGCGGGCCTGGGCCTGGGCGACGAGCGTGCCGGCGTAGTTGCCGCCGCACTTGGCCTCGCCGGTCCCGCCGGGTGCGGCGCGCGTGTAGTCCTGGGACAGCCAGACGGTCAGCGGCTTGGCTCCGGCCGTGAAGTACGAGGCCGCAGGCGAGGCGATCACCATGAAGCGGTAGGCGGCGGAGGGCCCGTAGAAGCCGATGGTGTGCTGCGTCGCGATCATGAAGGGGCGCAGGTAGAGGCTGTGCCCCTGCTGTTCGGGGACCCAGTCGCGGTCGGTGGCCACCAGCAGTTCCAGCGCCTCCACGAAGGTGTCTTCCGGGAGGGCGGGCATCGCCATGCGTGCGCAGGAGCGGTTGAACCGTGCGGCGTTGGCGTAGGGGCGGAAGGTGGCCACGGTGCCGTCGGGGCGCCGGTAGGCCTTCATGCCCTCGAAGACCTCCTGGCCGTAGTGGAAGACCTGGGCGGAGGGGTCGAGCACGAGCGGGCCGTAGGGGTGCAGGCGGGCGTCGTGCCAGCCGTGCTCCCCGTCCCAGTCGATGCTGATCATGTGGTCGGTGAACACCTCGCCGAAGGCGGGTGCCCGAAGGAGCTCGGCCCGTTCGGCCGCGGGCAGCGGGGTGGCCGGCTCGGTGGTGAAGGTGATGGTCATGGCTCGCTCCGAGGCGTCGCAGGGTTGGCCGTTGGGGTGTGTCGGGTCACAGCGGGGTGTTGGCGTGCTTGCGGTCGGGCTGCTCCGCGTGCTTGGTCCGCAGCATCCGGAAGGCGCTGATCAGTACCGACCGGGTCTCGGCGGGGTCGATCACGTCGTCGACGAGGCCGCGCTCGGCCGCGTAGTAGGGGTGCATCAGCTCGGTGCGGTAGTCCTTGACCATCTGCTCCCGCATCGCCTGCGGGTCGTCGGCGGCGGCGATCTCCTTGCGGAAGATGACGTTGGCGGCGCCTTCGGCGCCCATCACCGCGATCTCGTTCGTCGGCCAGGCGTAGGCGAGGTCGGCGCCGATGGAACGGGAGTCCATCACGATGTACGCGCCGCCGTACGCCTTGCGCAGCACCAGGGAGATGCGCGGGACGGTGGCCTCGCAGTACGCGTACAGCAGCTTCGCGCCGTGGCGGATGACCCCGCCGTGCTCCTGGTCGACGCCGGGCAGGAAGCCGGGGACGTCGACGAGGGAAAGCAGCGGGATGTTGAAGGCGTCGCACATCCGCACGAAGCGGGCGGCCTTCTCGCTGGCGCGGATGTCCAGGACTCCCGCCAGTGCCACCGGCTGGTTGGCGACGATGCCGACGGTTTCGCCGCCGAGCCGGGCCAGCCCGCACAGGATGTTGGGGGCCCAGCGCTCGTGGACCTCCATGAAGTCGCCGTGGTCGACGATCTCCTCGATGACCTTGCGCATGTCGTACGGGAGCTTGCCTTCGGCCGGCACCAGGCCGAGCAGGGCGTCGCAGTAGCGGTCGTCCGGGTCGGTGGCGGCGGGGGCGGGCGGGGCCTGCCGGTTGTTCGACGGCAGCAGGGACAGCAGGTAGCGCACCTCGGCGAGGCAGGTCCACTCGTCCTCGTAGGCGAAGTGGCACACCCCGGACTGCTCCGCGTGCACGTCGGCGCCGCCGAGCCGTTCCTGGGTGACGTCCTCGCCGGTCACGGCCCGGACCACGTCGGGGCCGGTGATGAACATCTGCGAGGTGCCGCGCACCATGAACACGAAGTCGGTCAGGGCGGGAGAGTAGGCGGACCCGCCGGCGCACGGTCCGAGGATCACGGAGATCTGCGGGATCACTCCGGAGGCCCGTACGTTGCGGCGGAAGATGCCTCCGTATCCGGCGAGGGCGGAGACGCCCTCCTGGATGCGGGCGCCGGCCCCGTCGTTGAGGGAGACGAGCGGGGCGCCAGCCGCGATGGCCATGTCCATGATCTTGTGGATCTTCTCCGCGTGCGCCTCGCCGAGGGCGCCGCCGAAGATCCGGAAGTCGTGGGCGTAGACGAACACGGTCCGGCCCTCGACCGTGCCCCAGCCGGTGACCACACCGTCGGTGTGGGGCCGTCGCCCCTCGATGCCGAATCCGACGGCCCGGTGCCGGCGCAGCTGCTCGACCTCGCGGAACGATCCGGGGTCCAGGAGCAGTTCGATGCGTTCGCGGGCGGTCAGCTTGCCCTTGGCGTGCTGGGCTTCGGTCGCCCGGTCGCTCGGGCCGCGCAGGGCCGCCTCCCGGGTGGCGTGCAGCTCGGCCACCCGCGCGCGGGTGTCGGTGCGCGGCTGCGGCGTCCGGCCGGGGGTTTCCTGCTGGACGGTCATCTACTCTCGCTCTCCTTCCGGGGACGCCGGCGCGGCGGGTGCGGCGGCGGGGGTGGTCTCGGCTTCGGTGGGCTGCACGGCGACGGCGGTGACGACTACCCCGTCCGAGACCTGCCAGCGGCCGGTGAGCCGGGTGGGCAGCGGCGTGCCGCCGGGGGGCCGCGCGCCGGCCCGTACGGCGCCGGGCACGTCGGCGCGGAACGTCCCCGCCGACGGGTCGAAGCGGACACGGGCCTGGAGGAAGCCCAGGAAGAGCCCGGTGGCGGGGAACCAGGCCTTGTAGACGCTCTCCTTCGCGCTGAACAGCAGCCGGTCCCAGCGCACTGCGGGCCGACGGGCGAGCAGCTCCGCGACGAGCGTGCGCTCTTCGGGGCCGGCGACGAACTCCAGGACGTCGGCGTCCAGCGGCAGGTGCGGCTCGGCGTCGATGCCGAGCGCGAGGACCTCGCCGCGCCGGGCCACCGCGGCGGCGGTGTAGCCGCGGCAGTGCGTGATGCTGCCGACCACCGAAGGGGGCCAGCCGGGCGCGCCGCGCTCCCCCGCCGGTATCGGGGCGGCGGGCGTGCCGAGGCGCTGCAGGGCGCGGTGCGCGCAGTACCGGCCGTTGGCGAACTGCCGGCGCCGCCCGGGAGCGGAGCTGCGCAGGGAGAGGGCCTCGGCCGGGTGGGGCACGAACTCCGGGTGGTCCCGGAAGGACTCCCAGGCGGCCACCGGCGGGGGCAGCAGGTCTGCGATCAGCATCGTGCCCCCGCCGGTATGACCGCCGCGGCCGGCACCTCGGCGGGGCGGCAGCGCTGGCGGTGTGCGCCCAGGCCCGCGACCTCTGCCTCGACCAGGTCCCCGGGCCGCAGGTACGGCCGGTCCGGCCGGCCGAGGGCGACGCCGCCGGGCGTGCCGGTCAGGATCACGTCGCCGGGGTGCAGCACCATGAAGCGGCTCAGGTACCAGACGAGGTGGGCCACGTCGAAGACCATGTCCTCGGTGGAGCCGTCCTGCATGAGACGGCCGTTGACCTTGCAGGTCAGCCGCAGCGCCTGGGGGTCACCGGCCTCGTCGGGGGTCACCAGGTACGGCCCGAGCGGGCCGAAGGTCTCGAAGGACTTGCCCTTCACCCACTGCCCGCCGCGCTCCAGCAGCCAGCTGCGCTCGGAGAGGTCGTTGGCGGTGGCGAATCCCGCGATGTGCGCGGCGGCGGCCGCGGGCTCCGGCAGGTAGCGGGCGACCCGCCCGATCACCACCGCGAGTTCGACCTCCCAGTCGGTCTTCTCGCCGCCCGGGGGCAGCAGCAGGTCGTCGTGGGGGCCGACCACGGCGGAGGGTGCCTTGCTGGCGACGATCGGCTCGTCGGGCAGGGGCAGTCCTGCCTCGGCGGCGTGCGCCCGGTAGTTGAGCCCGATCGACAGCAGGTGCCCTCCGGGCCGCACGGGCGGCCCGATGCGCTCGGCGGCCGGATCGACCTCCGGCAGCCTCCCGCCCTCCTGCTCCAGCCGGGCCGCCAGGTCGCGCAGCACGTCCGGGTCCAGGTGGGCGCCCGTCCAGTCCGGCACCCACGAGGACAGGTCCCGGACGGCGCCGCCCGGGCCGACGGCGCAGGGCCGCTCCTGCCCCGGCGGGCCGATCCGCAGCAGCCGCATGTCAGCGGGCCGCCGGGCTCTGCTCGAGGTACTTCTCGAAGAAGGCGGTCTCCTCGTCGGTCAGCCGCCGGGGGCGTCCGGCCCGGTAGTCGAACGGCGCCATCACCGTCGAGGCGGTGGCGTAGACGGTGTCCCCGTCCCGGACCACGTAGTCGATGGCGACGGTCGCCGACTGGAGGTCGGAGACCCACATCTCGATCTCCACCGGGGCGTGCCGGTGGACCAGCTGCCTGCGGTAGCGGATGGAGTGCTCCACCACCACCGAGCCGTCCCGGAAGAAGGCGTCGCCGTCGGTCGGTGCCATCCGGAAGACGAAGTCGACCCGGGCCTCCTCCAGGTAGCGCAGGTAGGAGACGTTGTTGACGATGCCGTAGACGTCCATGTCCGACCAGCGGATCGGGCAGGGGTAGGTGTGCCGTGCCATCAGGACCGGTCTCCTTCCGCGGCGGTGCGGGCGGCGGCGGCCGGGCCGTGTGCGCCGGTGCGGGCCTGGAAGGCCGTCACGTAGTCGTCGGCGGCGATCGGCGCCCGCAGCAGCTGCGGGGTCAGGCCGAACCCGTCGGTGAGGACCTGCACGTACGGCAGGAGCTCCGCGCACAGCGCGTCCTGCTGCTCGGCGAGCTCCTCGGCCTGGGCGGCGGTGAGCACGCCGCGCGCCAGGTACCAGCCCGCGTCCCGGCCGAGCTCGGTCAGCCCGTACAGCGCGGTCAGCAGGCCCAGTGCGGTCCGGGACTCCTCGGTCTGCGCGGCGGCGGCCGCCTCGGCCATGGACTCCAGCGCGGTGCGCACGCCGCGCGCCCGGGCCATCTCCAGGGCGGTGTTGATGGTGGCGTTCCACGCCTCGAAGTAGCTGCGGTCCGCGGAGTCGTCGGCCATGGCGGTGCGGGCGCGGCGCAGGAGTTCCTGCTCGCGGTGGCGGACGGCTGCGACCAGGAAGCCCGGGTCGCGCAGGTCGCGGCCCTGCGGGTCGGGCGCGTCGGACGGTACGTCGTCCGCGTCGCCGGCGGCGATGATCTGTCCGGCGGTGGTGGCCAGCAGCACCTGGTTGTCGCCCTCGGCGGTGACCAGGCCCTGGAGCAGGGAGCCGTAGTCCGCGATCCGGTTGACGCTGAAGATGCCCTGGGCGCCGCAGCGTTCCCGGCAGACGGCGATGACGTCGGTCATCTCCCAGGTGGACAGGGCCTTGGTGATCGACACCAGGTGGTTGAGCTCGGCCGGCACGGCGCTCTGGGGGGCCGCGGTGAACTCCCGCTTGGCGTGGTTGAGCAGCAGCGTCATCGCGTACGTCCGGGCCAGCGCGGTGAACAGCGCCAGCTGGTGGCTGCGGTACTCGATGACGGGCAGGTCGTTGCGGCCGGGGGCGTTGGTGAGCCGCTGCACCGCGTAGCGCAGGGCGATGTAGACGCTCGCGCGGCCGGCGCCGGTCGCCGCGCTGGAGACGCACAGCCGTCCGGGCAGGATGCGGCTCATGGCCCGCAGGAAGCGCTTGCGCTGGTTGCCGGAGGCGGGGCGGAAGACGCCGTCCTCGCCGAAGGCGCCCATGTCGCCGTGGAGCAGGTTGCGGCGGGGGACGCGTACGTGGTCGAACCAGGTGAGGCCGTTGTCCAGGCCCTGGACCGGCTTCTCCGGGCAGGGGGCCGCGTGCACGCCCTCGCACAGCTTCGTCCCGTCGCTGATGCGCACCAGGAACGGGAACACGCCGTGGTCCTTGCCGTCCGCCTTCAGGCGCGCCATCACCACGGCCAGCTTGGGGACGTCCCGGAACCCGCTGTAGGACATGTACTTCTGCGCGAGCGCGTCCGGGGTGTTCAGGACGAACGTCTCGGTGGCGGGGTCGTAGACGGCCTCGGTGCGCAGCGCGGCCACGTTGTTGCCGTAGCCGAGCTCGGTGGCCATGTACGGGCTGAAGGAGTCCAGCCGGTCCAGCTCGTCGAGCAGGTCCTTCAGGTCCTCGCGATCGCCGTGCTCCAGGGCGGTGCCGAAGGCCAGGTTGTAGTGGACCATCAGCAGGGAGAACGTGGAGACGTCCACCAGGGAGGGCCACTCGGCCAGGGCGAAGAGCCGCCACGGGTCCGCCAGGATCTCCCGGGGGCTCTCCAGGGCGGCGTGCACGGCGCGCGAGCGCTCGTAGGCCAGCTTGCCGGCCCCGGTCATGTCCAGACCTTCGCGCGGGTCGAACACGGGGTCGAGCAGGAGGTCGTGGAGGTCCTTGTGGGTCTGCTCGTACCTGCCGTCGAAGAGCAGCCGGGTGAGGTCGGCGGAGGCCGACGAGGTCATGGGAGGTCCTTTCCAGCGGTTCGGATCGTGCGGCCGGCCGGCCGTCGGCGAGGTCGGGGCGGGGCGGGGGCGGGCGGGGGGCCGGGGCGGGGGGGTGCGCCGGCCCACCGCCCCCGCGCCGCCTGCCGGTCGGGCGGTGCCGTCGGCGTGGGCGGGGCCGTCGGCGTGGGCGGGGCCGTCAGGCGGACGCGATCAGCAGGGCGGCGTTCTGGCCGCCGAAGCCGAAGGAGTTGCTGAGGGCCACGTCCACCCGGCGGTGGCGGGCGGCGCCGTGGACGACGTCCACCTCCACCCTCGGGTCGATCTCGGTGGTTCCCGCCGACGGCGGGATGACGCCGTGGTGCACCGTGAGCGCCGCGAACGCGGCCTCGATGGAGCCTGCGGCGCCCAGCGGGTGCCCGGTGACCCCCTTGGTGGAGCTGACCTGGACGTCCGCCCCGGCCATCCGGCGGATGACGCCCGCCTCGATCACGTCGCCCACGGGGGTGGAGGTGCCGTGGGCGTTGACGTAGCCGATGTCGCTCCCGCTCAGCCCGGCGTCGGCGAGGGCCGCCCGGACCGCCAGTTCGGCCCCCTTGCCCTCGGGGTGCGGGGACGTGACGTGATGCGCGTCCGCGGAAGCCCCGTACCCGATCACCCGGGCCACGGGCTGCACGCCGCGCGCCCGCGCGTGTTCCTCGGACTCCAGTACGACCACGCCGGCGCCCTCGCCGAGGACGAAGCCGTCGCGGCCCGCGTCGAAGGGGCGCGACGCGGTCCGGGGGTCGTCCAGGCGCCTGGACAGGGCCCGCATCCGGGCGAAGGAGGAGACGTACAGCGGGGTGATGGGGGCTTCGGCGCCGCCCGCCACCACGATGTCGGCGAGTCCGGAGCGGATCAGCTCGCGGCCGAGGCCGATCGCGCTGGCGCCCGCGGCGCAGGCCGTGCACGGGGCCATGCAGGGGCCGTTGGCGCCGATGTCGATGGCGACCTGCCCTGCGGCCATGTTCAGCAGGCCCATGGGCAGGGTCAGGGGGGAGACCTCGCAGGGGCCCTCCTCGATCAGCACCCGGTGCTGTTCCTCCAGCGTCGCGGTGCCGCCGGCCCCGGAACCGATGATGACGGCCACGCGGGAGCTGTCCGCCCACTCGCCGGGCGTGAGCCCGGCCTGTGCCAGGGCCTCGCGAACGGCGACCACGGCGAACTGCGAGTAGCGGTCCCACTGCCAGGCACCGCGCAGGCCCTGCGCGGCCGGGTCGAAGTCGGGCACCCGGCACGCCATCGTCACCGGCAGGCCGGCCAGGTCGGCGTGGTGCGCGGCCGTCGGCCGGCCGTCGACGACGCGGTCCCAGCTCTCCTTGACGCCGACGCCGGCGGGCGTGACGAGCCCGATGCCGGTGATGGCGGCGGCGAAACCGGTCATCAGACCGCGGCGCCCTTCTGCTCGACGAGGGCGACGATGTCGGCGACGACGGACACCTCGGACAGCTCCTCGTCGGTGATGGCGACGCCGAGGCGCTTCTTCAGGGCGGTGGCCAGCTCGATCTGGGAGAGCGAGTCGAGGTCGAGGTCGTCGAAGGTCGCGTCGGGGACGACCTTCTCGCGGTCGAGGTCGAAGCGGGAGACGAAGACCTCGACGACGGCGTCGTGAACGGAGCTCATGGTGTTTCCTCCTGGAAGGGGATGGGATGCCCGGCCGGCGGGTCGGCCGGGAGTCGGTTGGGAGTCGGTTGGGGCGAGGGGTCAGGCGACCGGCTCGGCGTGGACGTCGGGCCAGACCAGGACGGTCGAGCCCCACGAGAGGCCGGCGCCGAAGGCGGAGAGCAGCACGCGCTGGCCCGCCTTGAGTTCGCCGCGGGCGGCGTAGTCGTTGAGGAGGAGCGGCACGGACGCCGCCAGGGTGTTGCCGACCCGGTCGATGTTGACGGCGACCCGCTCGTCGGGGAGCTCCAGCTCCTCCGCGACCGCTGCCACGATGCGGATGTTGGCCTGGTGGCCGACGAACCAGTCGACGTCGTCGACGGACCAGTCGGCCCGCTTGAGGGCGCTGCGCGCGGACTGCGTCATCCGTTCGACGGCCTGGGTGTAGAGCGCCCGGCCCTCCATCCGCAGGTACCAGTCCTCCGTGGGGACGGAGGCGTGGCCGAGGCCGCCGTCGGCGGAGCGCTGGCGGGAGCCGCCGGCCGGGATGGCCAGCAGGTCCGCGAGGGCGCCGTCGCTGCCGAGGTCGAACGGGCCGAGCGCGCCGGGCTCGTCGGGTTCCCCGCGGCGCAGGACGACCGCGCCCGCCCCGTCGCCGAAGATCGGCGCGGTGGCCCGGTCGGCGGGGTTCACCAGGGTGGTGAACGCCTCGGATCCGATGAACAGCACGGTGTCGGCGGTGCCCGACTCGATCAGGCCGGCCGCGGTGGCGAGCCCGTAGAGGAATCCGCTGCACGCCGACGTCAGGTCGAACGCGGCGATCGTGCCGAGTCCGAGCCGGGAGGCGACCTCCGGCGCGACCGCCGGGCAGAGCCGCTCGGGCGAGGTGGTCGCCACGACGAGCGCGTCGACGCCGCTCAGCCCGGCCGAGCTCAGGGCCCGGGCACCGGCCCGTACCGCGAGTTCGCCCGTCGACAGGCCTTCGGAGACGACCCGGCGCTGCCGGATGCCGGTCCTGGTGCGGATCCACTCGTCCGTCGTGTCGAGCGTCCGCGAAAGGTCGTCGTTCGTGACCGTCCTGGGCGGGAGGTACCCCCCGATCCCGGTGACCACTGCCGCCATTGACCCACCCCTCGTAGAGCCCCGTCGTAGAGGCCGCAACCCGCGGCCTGACCTGGCGTCAACAGACTTGCCGACAGGGCTGTGACCAGGCAATTGGCCCTTGGTACACGTGCTTTCGGGCGTGTACCAAGGGCCAATTGACCCTTCCGTCGGGCCGGTGCGAGCCTCCCGGCTATGAGCACGACAACCACGACAGCCTGTGATCTCGCCGGGCTCCTCCCCGCCGGACGGGTGGTCACCGACGCCGTGCGGCTGGCGTCGTTCGCACACGACGAGGCCGCCGGCGCCCCGTACGTCCTGCCCGCGGCGGCAGTGGAGCCGCGCAGCACCGCGGAGGTCGCCACCGTGGTCGCGTACTGCGCCGAGCGCGGCGTGCCCGTTGTCGCCCGCGGCGCCGGGACCGGGCTGTCCGGCGGGGCCAACGCGGTGGAGGGCTGCGTCGTGGTCTCCTTCGCGGCCATGGACCGGATCCTGCGGATCGACGCGGACGAGCGGCTGGCGGTCGTGCAGCCGGGTGTCGTCAACGACGACCTGCGGGCCGCCTGCGCCGCCGAGGGGCTGTGGTACCCGCCGGACCCGGCGAGCGCGCCCTGGTCGACCATCGGCGGGAACGTCGCCACCAACGCGGGCGGGCTGTGCTGCGTGAAATACGGCGTGACCCGGGACTACGTGCTCGGGCTGGAGGCGGTCACCGGCCGCGGCGAGGTGGTACGGCTCGGCCGTCGGACGGCGAAGAGCAGTGCGGGCTTCGAACTGGCCGGCCTGCTGGTCGGTTCGGAGGGCACGCTCGGCCTGGTCACCGAGGTCACCGTGCGGCTGCGCGGAGAGCGGGCGCCCGAGCAGACGGTGGTCGGCTCCTTCGAGGACCTGCCCGCCGCGGGCCGGGCGGTGGCCCGGGTGGTGGCCTCCGGGGTCGTCCCCAGTGCGCTGGAGCTCGTCGACCGGTACTGCCTGCGCGCCGTGGACGAGTGGAAGAACACCGGCCTCGGCGATACCGGCAACGTGCTGCTGCTGGCGCGCTGTGATGCGCCCGGGGAGGCCGGGGCTCAGGAGGCCGACACGGTGCTGGCCTGCTTCCGGGCCGCAGGCGCCACCTGGAGCGCCCGCTCGGAGGACGAGACCGAGGCCGACGCCCTGTTCGCGGCACGGCGCCTGGTCTATCCGGCGCTGGAACGCCAGGGCATGGTGCTCAGCGAGGACATCTGCGTCCCGCGCACCCTCGTCCCCGAGATGCTGGCCCGGCTGGAGGCCACGGGACGCGAGCAGGGTGTACGGATCGCGAGCCTGGCGCACGCCGGCGACGGCAACCTGCACCCGATGATCGTGGTGCCGCGCGGCGACGACCGTGAGCTGGCGCGGGGGCGGGAGGTCTTCGAGCAGATCGTCGAGGAGGCGGTCGCGCTCGGCGGCACGGTCACCGGCGAGCACGGGGTGGGGCTGCTGAAGATGCGCGGGCTGGTGTCCGAGCTCGGCCCGGCCGTGCTGGACCTGCACCGCGGCATCAAGCGCGTCTGGGACCCGGCGGGGATCCTCAATCCGGGGAAGGTGTTCACCGCCGTTCCGTGACGGGGGCGGCGAGGGCCTCGACCTCGAACAGCACATCGGGCGTGGCCAGGCTCGCTGCACCGGTGAGGGTTTGTGTGGGCGGTTTCGTACCCCGGCGCTCCTGCTCGGCCGCGGTGATCGGCGCGAGCGCGGCCGGCGCCGCCGACGACGTCGGCAAGGGTTCTTCAACGCTTGCTCGACCTATCGAAACTCGATAGATTCCCATCGTAACTCGATGGAGGATGGGTCATGGGGAATCTGGCAGTGCGTGCGTTGCGCGCCGTGCTCGGGGTGGTGCTCGTCGGCACCGTGTTCGTACAGGTCATGATGGTGTGGGCGTTCTTCACCGACCCGGAGGACGGGTCGCTCCCGCTGACCCCGATGCGCGTGATCGTGTTCCTGGGCATGGCGGCGGCCCAGGTCGCCCTGGTCTGCGTAGGGCGGCTGGTGGCGATGGTGCGGCGGGGAACCGTGTTCTCCCATGCCGCCTTCCGGTACGTGAACGGCGTGATCCGGGCGATCGTGGCGGCCGCCCTGCTGTGGTTCGCGGTCACGGCCGTCAATGCGCCGGGCCAGCGGGACGACCCGGGCGTCACCGTCATCATGGGCGGTATCGGGCTGGCCATCCTGGGGGTCGCGCTCATCGTGCTCGTGCTGCGGATGCTGCTCGCCCAGGCCGTGGCACGCGACGCCGAAGCGACGCAGATGCAGGCCGAGTTGGACGAGGTGATCTGATGCCGATCGCCGTCGACATCGACGTGATGCTGGCCCGGCGGAAGATGTCCGTGGGCGAGCTCGCGGACCGCGTGGGCATCACGCCCGCCAACCTGGCGGTGCTGAAGAACGGCCGCGCCAAGGCGGTGCGCTTCGCGACGCTCGCCGCGCTCTGCGAGGTGCTCGACTGCCAGCCGGGGGACCTGCTGCGCTGGGAGGCCGAGCACGCCGAGGAGGCCGTGGACGCCGTGGACGCCGTGGGCGGGTGACATGACGTCCTGTCGGCCCTTCAGCCGGTCGGCCCGTCGGCGTCCTGCTGCCCCCGCGCGCGTTTGGCAACGACCACGGCTGCCGCGACCGCGCTCGCGGTGAAGGCCAGGGCGAGCATCCACCGCTGGTCGAAGGTGTGGCCGGTGGCGTGGTCGAGGGAGTAGCGGCCCGCGCCGGCGAGGCCGATAGTGGCCGCGGTGAACCCGAGGAACGCCGGGTACTCGAACCCGCCGGCCTGGGCGAAGAAACCGGCCGGAGCATGGACGGACACCGCGCCCGCCATGGCACCCGCCGCAGCGGCGCCCGCGGCCGGGGTGGCCAGACCCAGGACGAGCAACGCCCCGCCGCCGGTCTCGCCCAGACCGGCGGCCAGGGCGCTGCGCCGGCCCGGGGTGAAGCCCATGTGCTCCATCGCCGCCGCGGTCCCGTCCAGGCCGCCGCCCCCGAACCAGCCGAACAGCTTCTGCGTACCGTGCGCCATGAGCACGGCTCCCGTTCCGGCGCGCAGGGCCAGCAGGGCGAGGTCGCGTCGGCTGATGCAGGTCATCGGAGTCTCCCGGGACGACGAGGGGGCGGGTGCGGAACATCTGTATCCGCTCCGGGCGGCGACTCCCCGCGCCCCGGGTTATGTCCGCCGAACGGGCGAGCCGCCGGGGCCGGAGCAGATTCGGGCGAGGGCGGCCGGCCGAGGCCGATGCTGATGCCGATGCCGATGCCGATGCCGATGCCTGAAATCACCAAAGCCCGGGTGATTGCATGGCAATCACCCGGGCAGGTGGGAAGTGCAGCAGAAATCCGTCGGCCACGCCGGTTTCAGAGAACCGGAGTCACGGATATTCCGCGCGTTTCCCGACTGCCGGCTCCGCCTTCGACAGTACGGGATATTCGGATTACTCGTCCTTCAGGTAACCGCCCACGAAGCCGCGGTAGTCACCCCAGACGCGCTCCCTCTTGTCCCACGAGCTGCCCCAGCACGATGCCGTCCAGGTGGTCTCGCTCTGGGCGTTGTCGGCCGGCGGCGAGGAGATCCATTCCTTCACCGGGCTGTGGGAGAAGTCGCATCCCGGCACGTAGAGGTAGTGGTACGCGCTACCCGGGTACACCTTCGTGGTGTCCTTGCCCTTGACCTGGTAGTTGGTCCTCACCGAGACCCGCGCGACCTTGACGCCCAGGAACTTGTCGGTGACCGCGTACGAGGCCCACATGTCGTGGTAGCCGGCGGCCCGCAGCGCCGAGGTGCTGTTGGGGGAAGCGTCGTCGACGGCGCCGGCGGACTCGCGCTCCACCACGACGTCGCCGCCCGCCATCACCGCCAGCGTGGTGCCCGCGACGGCCGGGGCGGACTCGGCCGTCTCGAAGAACTTGGTCATCAGGGAGCGGTCTTCGAGGAGGTCGAGGAAACGGGACTTCTGAGTGGTCGAAAGGGCCGAGAACCCCTCGGCGGTCTCCTTGGCCTGCTCGTCCCCCTGCGCCGACTTCATTGCGAGGTAGGCCTGGTACTTGGCGATCCGGGAAGCCTGCGAGACCAGGGAGTCGTCGGCCTGGGCCGATCCGGGCAGCATTGCAAGAGCGATTCCGGCAAGAGCGACGCCGGCGGTGGTGCTGATACCTCTTCTGATTGCAGAGCGCATGCTGACTTTTCTCTCCCCTTGGCTTTCCATGACTCGCTCGTGTATTACGCGCCCACCTCTTCGAACCCCGCGGGCCGCGCTCCAGAAGAGTGCACGAGATCGCCACAACGCGTCAATCGATCTTCGATTATTTGAGGTTCATCTGAGTTAAGGGGAACGGCCTCACAATATGCGGAATTACTGAATCCGCGCGAGGGCGATCTCCGGAGGAATTGCCGCGTAATCACGCATGTCCGGGGTGATTGCCGGAATCGCTCATCCATGATCGTTCTTGCCGAATCAGGCAAGAACGATCACGAACCTCACGAGAAGGCCATCCATGCGCGGATCAGGCGCTCCATGCGGTCCCGGGGGTACCGGGTGCCCGGGGGCCGTCATCAGCAGGTGGTGCAGAGTGGCGACCAGGGCCGGGGCGACCGGGTCGGGGTCGAGGATCCCCTCCGACGCGGTCCAGGCGCTGTTCGGCGCGCAGGTAGGCCTCGATCGAGGCCTGGATCGCGTCGAAGCCGGGCGCTCCCGCGGCCCATGGCCTCGCGCACGCGCAGCGCTGCCGCCGGGCGGGTCACCAACGACCCCGGGATCCAGGCTGAGCACCGCCGAGGCCGGCAGGTTGCCGGTGACGGTGTCGGTGCCGGCCTCGCGGGGAGGGTGGCGGCCCGGGCGGCGGTGCGGGTGACGCGGTCCAGCACCAGTTCGGCGACGAACTCGTCCAGCCCGGCGAAGTGCGCGAGCAGCACTCCCTTGGCGCAGCCGGCTTCCGCCGTGACCGCCCGGCTGGGTCAGGGCAGCGGCCCCGTCGCGGGCCAGGACCCGCTCGGCCGCGTCGAAGAGCCGTTCGCGCAGATCGGGGATGGCCACTCCGCGTGGTGACACCAAGTCCTCCTGGGGGGAAGGGGAGCACCCCATCGCCAACACCGCGCAGGCGGGGGCCTGGAACGGCTACAAGGGCGCCCACTGGGCGGAGCTCGAGGCCCGGTGGGATGCCGTCAACGCCGGCTTCGACCGGCCTCTGGTGGACGCCGTCGGCATCGGGGCGGGCGAGCGCGTCCTCGACGTCGGCTGCGGTGCGGGGGCGACGCCCAGGTGCACCCGTTCCCCCGCGGCTCCTTCGATCTGGCCATCAGCCGCTTCGGCATCATGTTCTTCGCCGATCCCGCCGCCGCGTTCGCCCATATCGCCGCTGCGCTGCGCCCGGGCGGCCGCGTCGCCCTGCCGGCTGCCGCCGAGCCACAGGGCAACCAGTGGCTGACCGCCCCGGCCGCCCTCGGCGACCTGCTGCCGCTGGAGGGCTTCGGCAAGGCCGGCGGGCCCGGCATGTTCTCCCTCGCGGGCCCCGGGGCGGCGGCCTCGCTGCTGAGGCGGGCCGGGTTGCACGAGGTGCGCGCCGGGCGCGTGGCGGCGTACGGGACCTGGGGGCGCGATGCGGAGCAGGCGGGCGGCTGCCTCCTGGACTGCGGACCCGGCCGCCATCTCCTCGCCGGTGCCCACGCCGGCACCGCCCCGGGCGTGCGCCGCTGAGCCGGGATCAATTGTCAGTGGTGGGTGAGAAGGTGGATCCATCGCTTCGGAAATGAGGGGGAGCCGATATGGCCGGGAAGCAGAATTACATCAATCACGTCGCCCTGGTGCTGGATGCCAGTTCTTCCATGTCGCACCTGAGCGGCAAGGTCGTCGATGTCGCCGATGAGCAGATCGCTTATCTCGCCCGCCGGTCCAGGGAACTGGACCAGGAGACCCGTGTCACGGTGTACGTCTTCTCCAATACCGTGGAATGCGTCATCTACGACAAGGACGTGCTGCGGATGCCGTCCCTGAAGCAGCTCTACCGGACCGGCGGGATGACGGCCCTGCTGGCGGCCGCGCTGAAGTCGCAGCGGGAGCTGGCGCAGACGGCCCAGCTGTACGGCGACCACAGCTTTCTGACGTTCGTGCTGACCGACGGCCAGGAGAACGCGAGCCACCACTGCCCCGACGCCCCGTCCCGCAAGCCCCGCGAGCTGGTACAGGCCGTGGCCACGATGATCGAGACGCAGGCGGACAACTGGACGCTGGCCGTGCTCGTGCCGGACCAGATGGGCAAGCGGGAGGCCATGCAGTACGGATTCCCGAAGGACAACATCGCCGTCTGGGACGCCACGAGCACGCAGGGGCTGCAGGAGGCCGGAGAGGTCATCAAGCAGGCCACCGAGAAATTCATGGTGGGCCGCAGCAAGGGAATCCGGGGAACGCGGGCGATGTTCTCCACGGGCGCGGAGACCGTCAACAAGGACACGATCGAGGCAGCCGGTCTCCGGCCCGCGGATCCGTCGGGATATCAGCTGCTTTCCGTGGACCGTGCAGCGGCGATCCGGGACTGGATCGTGGAAAGCGGGCACACCTACCGTACGGGCGGTGCCTTCTACCAGCTGAGCAAGTCGGAGAAGATCCAGGCGCGCAAGCAGATCGCGGTGCTGGAGAAGAAGACGGACCGGGTGTACACGGGGCCCGAGGCCCGGGCGCTGCTCGGCCTGCCGGATGCCGAGGTCCGCGTCAAGCCGGACCACAACGACGAGTTCACGATCTTCGTGCAGAGCACCAGCGTGAACCGGAAGCTCGTTCCGCAGACGCGGCTGCTGCTGATGGGCTGATCCGGCGGGCCGGTCGGCCGCGGACCGCGACGCCCGCTCTGCTACGTGGGGAGGCGGAAGCCGTTGAAGAGGTCGTCGAGGCCGCGCAGGGCCAGGGGGGTGGGGGTGGCCTGGACCGCTGCGTTGCGGGCGGCTGCCGCCACCGGGTTGCGCAGGGCTCCCAGGCGGCCGGCCCTGCGGGCGCGCAGGCGGATCGCGTCGGTGCGTGCGCGGCGGGCCGCGGTGTAGGCGGCCAGGGCTGCCGGGACGGCGTCCTGGGCGTCCGGGGCGTCGCCGGGCGGGAGGAGGTGGGCCAGGACCGCCGCGTCCTCGATGGCCTGGCAGCCGCCCTGGCCGAGGTTGGGGGCCATGGCGTGGGCGGCGTCGCCGAGCCAGGCGATGCGGCCGTGGTGGAGGGCGGGCAGCGGGGCGGCGAGGTCGTGCAGGTCGTTCTGGAGGACGGCGGCGGGGTCCAGGCGGCCCACGCGGTCCAGCAGGTCCGGGATCGGGTCGTGCCAGGCGCCGAAGCGGCGCACGAGTTCGGCCCGGGGATCGGACGGGCGGGTGCCGGCCGGGAGGACCGCGGTGGCGTAGAGGTACAGGCGGCCGTCCGAGAGCGGGGTGATCCCGAACCGCTCGCCCCGGCCCCAGGTCTCGCTCATCGCCGGTACCCGCAGGTCCGGGGCGTCCAGGAGGGTGCGCCACGCGGTTTCACCGGTGTAGTGCAGGCCCGGGTGGGACGGGAAGAACCCGCGGCGCAGGGGGCTGTGGATGCCGTCCGCGGCCACCACCAGCTCCGCGGGGAGGGCCGTGCCCTGCTCCGTACGGACCAAGGGGCCGGTGGTGGCGTGGTCGACGGTGGTCACCGTGGTGGCGAAACGGATGGTGTCGGGCGGCAGAGCGGCTGCCAGGGCTGCGGTGAAGGCCGGTCGGGCGACGGCGATCGGGGGGATCCCGTAGCGGGAGGCCAGGTCGGCGGTGGCGGTGTGCAGCAGCCAGCGGCCGTCCGGGCGGCGCACGCCCATGGCGGCGGGGACGGCGGTTCCGGCGGCTCGGGCCGCGTCGGTGCCGATGGCGGCCAGGGCGCGCAGGGCGTTGGGGGCGAGGCCGATTCCGGCGCCGGTGGTGGGGGCTTCGGGGGCGCGTTCGCAGAGCGTGACGTGCCAGCCCCGGCGGTGCAGGGCCAGGGCTGCGGTGAGGCCGCCAATTCCTGCCCCGACCACCACCGCGCGCATGCCGTTCTGCATGGAACACCTCTTCGATCGGCGCTGGCTTAGGTTAGCAACGGCGTTCGGGGAGGGGTGTTGTGGTGGGTGTGGGGGACGGTCTCGTGCTGCGGCGTACGCATTTCCTGCTCGGGCGGTGGCGGGTTCCGGGTGTGGGGATCGGGGTCGTGGCGGGGTGGGAAGGGGAGGGCCCGGGTGCGGTGCATCCGCTGGAGCGGGAGGCGGCCGAGGGGCTGACGCCCGAGCGGCGGGCCGATTTCCTGTTGGGGCGGCGGGCCGCGCGGCGGGCGGTGCAGGAGGCGGGGGTGCCGTTGCCGACCGGGCCGGTCGTGGTCGGGGCGGACGGCCGGCCGGTCTTTCCGGAGGGGGTGGTCGGGAGTCTCACCCATTCCTCGGGGCTGGCCGTTGCGCTCGCCGCGCCCGCCTCGCGGTACGTGGCGCTGGGGGTGGACCTGGAGTTCGGGGCGCTGGCGCCGGGGGCCGCCCGGCATGTGCTCGACGAGGAGGAGCGGCGCCTGCTCGGCTCCGGGGACGGGCGGTTGCTCGCGGCGTTCTCCGGCAAGGAGGCCGCGTTCAAGGCGCTCGTCCCGCTGACTTCTCTGACCAGGTTGCGGGACGTCGTTCTCGCTCCGTGCGGCTCCGGGTTCCTGGCCCGGGTACGGGGGTGCCCCGGGCCGGTGGTGCGGGTGGAGGTGCTGCCCGTGGAGGGCGGGGTCCTCACCTGGGTCGTGGAGCCGCGGGGTGGAGCGCCGGAATCCCGCGCTGCGGCCAGCCGTGCCTGACCTGGGCGGCCGTGCCTGACCCGGCCGGCTGTGCCGGACTAGCGCAACGGCCCCGCGTCCCCCTGCCGTTGACGGGCAAGGGGCGGCGCGGGGCCGGGTGGGCAGGGGCCGCAGGGGTGTTGGTTACGCCGCGGGCCGGCGGGAGCGGGCCGCCTGGACGCGGCCCTCGATGCGGCGCACCACCAGCTTGGCGAAGGCGTGGCCCGGGCGGTGCAGGGCGGGGCTGAGCGTCTTGATGCCGGGGAAGCGGAAGCCGCCGAGGAAGCCGAGACGGGTACCGCCGTCCTCGGCGACGGCCGCGAAGCCGCCGAGCAGGAAGCGGCTCTGCATCCAGCAGTAGCCCGGCTCCATGAGCACGTCGAAGCGGGCGCGCTGGCCCAGGTAGCCGGTCGCGAGCGCCTCGAAGCGCGGATCGATGATGCTGCCGCGGACCACGCGCATGGTGCGGACGTCCGGAAGGATGTGCGGGAGCTCTCCCTCGAGGTCGCCGACGACGCCCCAGACGGTCTCCGGCGGTGCGGACAGATGGGTCTCGATATGGGTCGTCCCCGCGACGGATGCCGCCATGACGCGAAGTCGACGCACCGGGTCGAGTTCGGCAACGGGCCAGGCTTGGTTGTTCAACCTCATGCCTCCGGGGAATGGGTGCGGCGTCCGATGCAGCCCGCGATCGTATCGTACCCATGGGTAGTACACCCGTGTCCCCCGACGACACTCGGCCTTCATCGCTGTCACAGGAGAAGAGAAGCCGCCACGCCGAATCGTTCCCGCGAAGGTTCAATCAACGGACCGGCCGGGCCAGGGCGGCCAGGCGGGCGTTCCAGGCGGCGAAGCGGTGCGCGGGGGCCGGGACGGCGGCCGCGCCGATCCGGCCGGTGACCGGGCGGATCCCGTGCAGCGCGCTGGTGATCCAGACCTCCGCGCCGTCCAGGTCGCCGAGGCGGGCGGGGGCCAGGCGGACCGTGCGGCCCTCGGCCCGCGCGAGGTCCAGCAGCAGCTGCCGGGTCACGCCCGGGAGCACCTGCGCCTCGGCCGGCGGCGCGCACAGCACACCGCCGTGCCACCACAGGACACTGCTGTACGCACCCTCGCGGAGCTCCCCGTCCGGGCCCAGCAGCAGCGCCTCGTCGCAGCCGGCCCGGACGGCCCCCTCGCGTACGGCGGCGAGCAGTTGCAGGTCCGGGCCCTTGATCCGCGGGTGGGCCCGCGGATCAGGGCCCTCGTACACCCACAGCCGGGCGGGGCCGCCGGGCGGCGGGGCGGGCCTCAGCCGCAGCGCGAGCTGCAGCTGCGCCCCGGCCCCGCCGGTGAGTTCGATCCGGGGGAACCACCGGCCGCGGGCCGGCAGGGCCTCGCGGACGGCGGTGAGGAACGCGGCCACCTCGGCCGGTGCGGCGCCCGCGTGCTGCGTGCAGGAGCGGGAGAACCGGTCGAAGTGGAGGTCGAGCGCGCGCACCCGGCCGTCCTCGACCAGCCACGAATCAGCGACGGCGAGTTCGGCGGCGGGCGCGGTGTCCTCGTGCGGGTGCAGGACGCGCTGCCTGCTGTTCCAGGCCAGCAGCCCGTGCGGGTTCGTCATGTCGTCAGATCGCCTGGGGCTGGCGCTGCGGGGCCTGCTCCAGGGCCCGCAGCGGAACGGAGGCCTTGAGGAGCATCTCGTCGAGCTCCGCGTGCGGGTCGGAGTCCAGGACGATGGCGCCGCCCGCTCCCACCGTCATCCGGTCGGGCAGGATCGTCGCCGTGCGGATCACGATGCTCAGGTCGGCGGCGCCGCCGAGGCCGAGGTAGCCGAGGGCGCCGGAGTACACGCCGCGGGCGGCGTCCTCGAGGCTGTCGATGATCTCCATCGTGCGCAGTTTAGGGGCTCCGGTCATCGAACCGCCGGGGAAGCAGGCGCGGACGCAGCCGATCGTGCCGGTGTCCTCGCGCAGCCGCCCGCGGATCGTGGAGACCAGCTGGTGCACGGTCGCGTACGACTCGGTCGCCATGAAGCGCGGCACGCTGACGCTGCCCACCTCGCACACGGTGCCGAGGTCGTTGCGGAGCAGGTCCACGATCATCAGGTTCTCGGCGCGGGTCTTGGGGCTGGCGGCGAGTTCGTCGCGCAGCTGCTCGTCCAGGACGGGGTCGCTGCTGCGCGGGGCCGTGCCCTTGATGGGCTTGCTCTCCACCCAGCCGTCGGCGTCGATGCGCAGGAAGCGCTCCGGTGAGGCGCTGGCGACGGTGAGGCCGGGGTGGCGCAGGAGGGCCGCGTACGGGGCGGGGTTGATGCGGCGCAGGCGCAGGTAGTAGGCGAGGTCGTCGGCGGGCGGGGAGATCTCGAGGGTGTCGGTGAGGCAGATCTCGTAGCTCTCGCCGGCCCGCAGCTGTTCCTGGCAGGTCTCGATGTCGCGTACGTACTGCACGGGGCCGCGGCCGAGGAAGTCCGCCGGGGAGGCCGCGACGGGCACGGCGGCGGCGGGCCGGTCGGGGGCGGCGGATGCGGTCGGGGCGCGGAGGGCGGCGTGGGTGTGCTGCAGCCAGGCCTCGGCCTCCTGCGCGTCCTCGGGGGTGTCCGGGGCGAGCGCGATGAGGTAGGTGCGGTCCTCCTGGTGGTCGACGACGATCAGCCGGTCGGCGAACTGCCAGACCGCGTCGGGGGTGGCGGCGGTGTGGCGGTTCGGCGCGCCGCAGTCGGCCTTCAGCTCGTACCCGAAGTAGCCGACGTAGCCGCCCGGGAGGTCGAACGGCAGGTCCGGGGCCTCCACCCGGCGGGCGGCGAGGCGGGCGTCCAGTACGTCGAAGACGGTGCCCGGCTCGCGGTACGGGGCGCCCTGCGCGGGCTCGACCAGGACCGAGCCGTCGCCGACGCGGTAGGTGAGGACCTCGCTGTGCGGGCCGGCGGCGTCGCCGAGGAAGGAGAAGCGGGACAGGCCGGGGGCGGTCATGCTGCTGTCGAGCCAGAAGGCGTGCGCGGAGTCCGCGTACAGGGCGGTGAAGGTCCGCTCGGTGTCCACGGCCGCCGGCAGGGTGCGTACGTGCACCCGCCAGCCGGTGTCGGCGCGGGCCGCGGACGGCGCGGCCGGGGACTGCGGCTGGGGCTGCGGCTGCGGCTGCGGCTGCGCTGGGGGGATGCGGCGGGAGCTGCGGTGGGCCCGGGCGAGGTCGCGGAAGTTGGCGAGGAGGGTGCGGCCGTGCTCGCTGGCGATGGACTCCGGGTGGAACTGGACGCCCCAGTGCGGCCGTTCGGTGGAGCGGATGGCCATCACGACCCCGTCCTCGGCCCAGGCGGTCGCCTCCAGCCCGGCCGGGAGCGGCTCGCTCAGGCGCAGCGAGTGGTAGCGCACGGCCGTGAAGTCCTGGGGCACGCCCGCGAACAGGCCGGTGCCGTCGTGCCGGATCCGGGCGAGGTGGCCGTGGCGGGGCTCGGGTGCGGGGGTGACGGGGGCGCCGGTGTGCAGGCCGATGCCCTGGTGGCCGAGGCAGACCCCGAGGACCGGGAGGTCGGGGTGGTACAGCGGCAGCACCGAGTGGCCGAAGTCGCGGCGGCGTCCGGGGTGTCCGGGGCCCGGGGAGACGACGGCGTTGTCGAAGGCGCCGAGGTCGAGGTCCTCCCAGCGCGGGTCGTCGTTGCGCAGCACCAGCGGTTCCCGGCCGTTGACCTCGGCGATCAGCTGGAACAGGTTGTAGGTGTAGGAGTCGTGGTTGTCGACCAACAGGGTGTACGTCACCGAGCGTCTCCGGCTGTGGTGGCGGCCTCGGCGAGCTCGCGCAGCACGCGCTTGAGCACCTTGCCGGAGGCCGTGGTGGGCAGTGTGTCGATGAAGCGGATGCCGCGGGGGCGCTTGTACGGGGCGAGTTCGGCCACCAGGAGCTCCAGCAGCTCCTGCTCGGTGCAGTCGGCGCCGGGCTGCCTGACCACGTAGGCCAGGGGGAGCTGGCCCCAGTCCGCGTCGGGGACGGCCACCACGGCCGCGTCGGCGACGGCCGGGTGTCCGCGCAGGACGCGCTCCAGTTCGGCGGGGTAGATGTTCTGGCCGCCGCGGATGATGACGTCCTTGATCCGGTCGGTGAGCCAGAGGTAGCCGCGGGCGTCGACGAGGCCGAGGTCGCCGGTGTGCAGCCAGCCGCCGCGGATCACCTTGGCGGTGCCGCCCGGGTCGGCCCAGTAGCCGCGCATCAGGTCGTCCCCGCGCACGCACACCTCGCCGATCTCGCCGGCCGGCAGCTCCCGCCCCGCGCGGTCCACGATCCGTACGGACATCCCGGGCACGGGCCGGCCGGTGGGCAGCGTCTCGACGGTGTCGTCCTGCGGGGAGGGGTGCTCGCCCGGCGCCAGCGTGGCCAGGCTGCCGCCGACCTCGGTCATGCCGTACACCTGGCGGAATCCGCAGCCGAGGGTGCGGGCGGCGTCCCGGTACAGCGGTACGGGCATGGGCGCCGCGCCGTACATGATCTCGCGCAGGCTGGAGAGGTCGGTGCGGGCGGTGGCGGCGGTGCGCAGCAGGAAGCCGAGCATCTCCGGGACGAGCCAGGCG
Organism: Streptomyces sp. NPDC046876; assembly: GCF_040645035.1. Classification (NCBI taxonomy): domain Bacteria; kingdom Bacillati; phylum Actinomycetota; class Actinomycetes; order Kitasatosporales; family Streptomycetaceae; genus Streptomyces; species Streptomyces sp. NPDC046876. Next base: position 68,110 of record NZ_JBEYXK010000003.1, read on the forward strand.
TGGGTGGCCCGGTGCGTCTCGACGGCCCGCAGGAAGCGCTGTGGGGTGAAGCCGGGCATGAGCACGACGGTGGCGCCGGCCGCGAGGTAGGTCACCGACATGCCGAAGCTGCCGTGGAACAGCGGGCAGGCGTTGACCATCACCATGTCGTCGGTGGGTTCGGCGACGGCGAGCCAGCCCAGCGAGACGTTCATCAGGGAGCGGTGGCTGAGCACCACGGCCTTGGGGTGGCCGGTGGTGGCCGAGGTGTGGAAGAGGGCCAGGATGTCGTCGGGGTGGACGTCGGGCAGCGGCCCGTCGTACGCCGTCCGGGCGAGCGCGGCGTAGTGGTCGCTCTCGTAGGGCAGGGACAGCGGCAGGCCGAGCGCCTCGGCGCGGGCGATGAGTTCGGCCTCGCCGATGATCGCGCCGACCCGGGCCCGGTCGAGGATGCCGGTGAGCTCCCCGCGGGTGAGGCCGTGGTTGAGGGGGACGAAGGCGGCGCCGATCCGGGCCAGGGCGAAGTAGGTCTCCAGGACCTCGATGCGGTCCTTGGACAGGACCGCGACCCGGTCGCCGGGGCGGACGCCGAGGCCGAGCAGGCCGCCGGCCAGGTTCTCGACCCGGTTCTCGAGCTCGGCCCAGGTCACCGAGCGGCGTTCGTCGGCCAGGGCCGTCCTGTCCGGATGGAAGCTCCGGTTGCGTTCCAGGATGTGCGTCATCCACATGTCTGTCTCCAGGGCTGTGCCGCCCGTGCCGGGCGGTTCATGGCTCAGGGCCGGTGGGCGAGCGCGGCGACGTGCCGCGCGACCTCGCGGGTCTGGTCGCCGTTGAGCCGTGGGTCGCAGGCGGTCGCGTAGTGGTGCGGCAGGTCCTCCTCGGTGATCCCGCACGCGCCGCCCACGCATTCGGTGACGGCTTCCGCGGTGGACTCCAGGTGGATGCCGCCGGGCCAGCCGCCGGCGCCGCGCACCGCGGTGAAGAAGCCCTCCAGTTCGGCGAGGACGGCGGCCATGTGGCGGGTCTTGTGCCCGGTGGGCGCCTGCACCGTGTTGCCGTGCATCGGATCGCACATCCAGAGCACCGGGTGGCCGGCCCGGGCCACGGCCGCCACCAGCCCGGGCAGCCTGCGGGCCACCTCGTCGGCGCCCATCCGGGCGATCAGGGTCAGGCGGCCGGGCTGCCGGCCGGGGTCCAGGGCCGCGCACACCGCGAGCAGGTCCTCGGGCGTGGTGGCGGGGCCGACCTTGCAGCCGACCGGATTGACGATGCCGGACAGGAAGCGGACGTGGGCGCCGTCCGGCCGGCGGGTACGCTCCCCGATCCACGGCAGGTGGGTGGAGGTGAGCACCCAGTCGTCGCTGTCGCAGTCCCGGCGCACCAGGGGCTCCTCGTAGTCGAGCAGCAGGGCCTCGTGGCTGGTCCACACCGCGGGGGTGCCCGTGCCCCAGTGGCCGCGCATGGTGTTGCCGTACGCGGAGGAGGAGCGCAGCAGGCCGAGGGTGGCGGCCGCGTGCTCGTAGCCCCGGCGCATCCGGTCGGGGTCGGGTGCGCGCAGGGCGGCGACCGGTTCGGGGTCGTTGACCAAGTGGCCGCGGAAGGAGGGGAGTTCGACGCCGTCCACGAGCTCCACGGGTGAGGAGCGCGGCTTGGCGTACTGTCCGGCGATCCGGCCGACGGGGACGACGGGCATGCCGAGGGCGTCGCCGATGGTGCGGCAGACCGTCCGGAACAGGTCGATCCGCGCCTCCAGGCGGGCCGGGTCGGGGCCGTCGAAGGTCTCGGCGCAGTCGCCGGCCTGCACCACGAAGGCGCGGGCCTGCGCAGCCCTCGCGAGCTCCCGGCGCAGGGTGTACGTCTCGGATGCGGTGACCAGCCCGGGCAGCGCGGCCAGTTCCCGGCGGACGGCGGCGACGGCGGGCTCGTACGGCCAGGCGGGCTGCTGGGCGGCGGGAGCCCGGCGCCAGTCGCCGGGTGTCCAGGCGGGTGCGGCCGGGGTGGGGCGCGTGTGCAGGGAGGTGCTCACGCCGTGGCCTCCCCGTACGCCGCGGCCGCGCCGCCGGTGTGCAGCAGCCGCTCGAAGGCCGCGATGGTGGTGAGGCCGTCGAGTTCCTCGGCGGAGATCTCCGCTCCCCGCTCTTCCTCCAGGCGGACGACCAGGCGGATCAGGTCTCCGGAGTCGACCCCGGAGGTGATGAGGTCGGCCTCGGCGTCGAGCCGGTCGACGAGCGCGGTGAGCCCGGTGATCTCCCGCAGCAGTGCGCGCACGCTGCTCATACCGGCCTCCGGTCGGGCCGCGGTCGTATCAGCACAGGGGTGTTCCTTTTCTCACGGTCGGGTGGGGAGGGATACCAACAAGAGGCGGCCCGCCGCCGATTCGTTCCCACCCGATTTCCGGATGGATGAGTTCCAGGCAACTGCGGGGCGCAGGGAACGTGGCCGCTGTGCAGCCGCTCTTGATGGGACGGATCACTCAGCAGGGAACGGGGGCCGAGTTGCCCGTATCGCGATGCGTGCGCGGGCGGGAGGAGAATTGGACGGATACCGGCCCGAGGGCGCAGGGGTCTCCGCGGCGGCAGCCGGGAGCAATACGTGGGTGGCTGCGGCCGCCCGCCTCGCGCAGGAGGCTCAGCACGGTGACGGACGGGCGATGGAAGAGCTGCTGGACCTTCTCGCGCCGTACGTCGACAGGATTTGCGCTTCGGCGGCACCGGCGTGCCTGCCTGATGCCGCGCAGGAGGCGATGATCGCGATATTCCGCGGAATCGGGCAGCTCAGGGACCCGGGACTCGTCGTGGCCTGGGTGCGGACGGTGACGGTTCGGGAGGCCGTCCGGATGGTGCGGCGGACGGGGCGGGAGGTCGTTTCGGTGGTGGACGACTTTCCCATGGTGGAGCGCTATGAAATCAGGTGCGACGTCCACGACGTGTTGTCCAGGCTGTCACCCGAACATCGTGCCGTACTCGTATTACGGGATCTGGAGGATCTTGATGAACGGCAGGTGGCCGATCTGCTGGGCATATCGGTGGGGACCGTGAAATCCCGTCTGCACCGGGCCCGTTGCAGTTTTCGAAAAGAATGGCAGCTTATCTGACGGGGCATCCTACGGCATCCTACTGCCAGGCATGTCGGAATTTCCTTCTGGCGCGGTGCAGCCGCGATTTCACGGTGCCGACGGAGATGTGGAGCGTCGCGGCGACCGAGCGCTCGTCGAGGTCTTCGAGGTCGCGCAGGACGAGGACGGCCCGGTGCTCCGGCGAGAGCCGGGCCAGGACGTCCTGGACGTCGCAGACCAGCTCCGGTTCGTGCCGGGAGGGCACTTCGGTGAGCTCCGCGGTCCCGGGCCGCGAGGCCCGGGTGGCTATCTTGACCGCCTCGCGCACGGCGATGGCGCGGACCCAGCCGAACACCGCCGCCGGCTCCTTGAGCTGGTCGATGCGCCGGAACACGGCGATCATGGTTTCCTGCACGGCGTCCGGCCCGTCCTGGAGTGCGATGGGGCCGCACCACCGGCCCACGTACGGGGACAGGAACTCGAGCAGCTCGTGCATCGCGACGGAGTCCCCGCGCTGCACGCGGCGCACCAGCTCCGTCGCGATGTCCTTGCTGGTCGGGGCGGTCTCGAGGAGGTCTTCCACTGACGCATGTCCATTTCCGGGAAGGCCGGCGCGGCGCGGGGCGGGCCGGACGTGATCGTGACGAGGGGAAGGCCCGAAGGCCCCGGGGGCGGGGGCTTCCTGCGGGGCGGTCGGGGCTTCAGGGGGTGCGGGCGAAGAGTTCCCGGGCCGCGTCGGCCACCAGGGCCGGCTGCTCGTGGGGCAGGAAGTGGCCGGCCCCCGGAACGATGTGCAGCCGGAGGTCGTCGGCGTACCGCTCGCCGCCCGCCAGCAGGGACGGCGGGATGACCGGATCGGCCCGGCCGCCCAGCAGGACGGTGGGGACGGTCAGCCGCTCGCCGCGCTGGGCGCCGCGGAGCAGGGCCGGGATCTCCCGCAGCACGTACTGCCAGAAGAGCTGCTGGCCCGCGCGGTCCGAGGCCCGGGTGGCGGCCACGTACTCGGCGAGCTCGGCCTCGTCCCAGGCGGCGGCGTCGCGGCCGAGGCCGCGGCGCAGCAGGAAGCGGGTGAAGCCGGGCCGGTTGCGCAGCACCCAGGGGCCGATGACCGGGTACTCCAGGAAGGCGGTGAACCACATCCGCAGCATCGCGGGGACCACGGCGCGGTGCGGGGGCCAGGGGTGCGGGGCGTTGAGCCCGAGGAATCCGGCGACCCGCTGCGGTGCGCGCAGACAGAGCCGGAAGGCCACCTGGCCGCCCCAATCGTGGCCGATCAGGTGGACCCGGTCCAGGCCCAGTGCGTCCAGCAGGGCCAGGACGTCGGCAGTCAGGTTCTCCGCGTCGTAGCCGCGGCGGGTCTGCTCGGACCAGCCGAAGCCGCGCAGGTCCGCGCAGATCACCCGGTGGTCGGCCGCGAGGAGCCCGGCGACCTCGCGCCAGGCGTACCAGTGCTGCGGGAAGCCGTGCAGCAGGAGCACCGGATCGCCGGAGCCCCACTCGGCCACGTGCAGCAGCACCGCGCGGTCGGTGTCCTGCCGGACCGGTACGAGGCGGTGCTCCGCGCCCTCGACCTGCGGCATCGGCCGCTGGGGGGCGGGCTTCACGGGGTGGGGCGGACGCGACACCATCACTGTCTCCTTCGTCGGGACGGCGGCGCGGCGGCGCGGCCATCACTCGACAAGGAGGAGCGGGATCCCCGGCACACTCCCGGGACTTGAGGACATCTTGCGGAGCGGACGGGCGGGGGTCGCGGCGCGGACGGGCGGGGGTCACAGCGCGGACGAGCCGGGGTCACGGCGCCGACGAGCCGGGGTCACGGCGCCGACGGGCCGGGGTCGAGGCGCGGTCGGGCCGTGGCGGAAAGTCGGCGGGGAAATCTTCGGACCCGTGGGAACGTCCCGGCGCCGGGCGGTCTCTTGTGAGTGTGCCGACGGTGCTGCCCCCTGGGCGGACCCGGCCCCCTCCACCGGCGCTGGCAGCGCGTTCCGCCTGCCCACATCCCCGACGCCGCGACCCCCGTTCTGATCGTCCGTCCCTTCCTGCCGGTTCTGCTGCGAAAGGAATCGCGCCATGTCCACGCTCCCCGCCGAACTCCTCGGAGAGCTGCCCAAGCTCACCGCGCCCCTGGGTGTGCTGCCCGAACTCGCGGCCGAGCGCCACGGGAACACCCCGTTCCTCTCCGACACCCCGTGGGCGTCCTACGGCCGGGAGGTCAGCACGGTCGCGGAGTTCGCCGTCGCGGTGTTCGACTACGCCGACCGCTTCTGGGCCGCCGGCATCCGCCGCGACGAGACGGTGGTGGTGATCCAGCGCAACCACGTGGAGCTGCAGGCCGTCCTGTGCGGGCTGGGGCGCATCGGCGCCGTACCGGTCCTGCTCTCCCCGGGCATGGACGTCGGCGACCTCCTCGAATCCCTGGCCAAGCTCGGTCGGCCGACGGTCGTCCTCGACCGTGCGGGCCTGGCCCGGATCGGCCGGGCGCAGGGCGCCCTGCGGGCGCTCGCCGCCAAGGTGGTCGCCCTCGACGAGGCGGACGAGCCGTGGCTCGTGCCGACCGTCGAGCGCGCCGCGCACCAGGCCAACCCGCGCGCCGCGGAGGACTGGGTCGTCGTGACCCACTCGTCGGGCACGACGGGTGTGCCGAAGCTGGCGGCACACTCCTCGCTGTCGCTCTTCGGCCAGGTGGCCCCGCAGATCAGCGTCTGCCGGCTGTACGGCACCGACGGGATCGCGGCCAAGCACCTGTCCAACTTCCACGTGCGCACCTGCTCGGGCGTGCTGGCCTTCCTCGAGGTGGCCATGCCCAGCCTGTCGATCTCCGACCCGCGGCCGCACAAGGTCAAGCCGCTGCTCCTCGAGCACCGCCCGACCTCGCTGGAGACCCACCCCAACGTCTACATCCACTGGGAGCGCCTGGCCGCGGACCCGGACCGGCCGCTGTCCTCGGTCTCCCGCTTCATCAGCACCTTCGACGCGATCCACCCGCGGACGGTCCGTGCGCTGCTCGCCGGCTCCGACCGCCCGGACGTCCACTACCTCCAGGGCTACGGGCAGACCGAGTCCGGGCCGATCAGCCTGCACATCGTGACCCCGCAGACGGCTGCCGACTACCACGTGCGCAACGTGGGCTTCCCCGGCGGCGACACCGAGGTCCGCATCGTGGACGAGGACGGGAACCCGGTGGAGACCGGCGTCTCCGGTCACATCGAGACCCGTTCGCCGGGCCGGATGCGCGGCTACATCGGCGCCGGTCCCATGATCGCCGAGGACGACTGGTGGCCGATGGGCGACGTCGGCCGGCAGCTGGCCGACGGCTCCATCGAGCTCCTCGACCGCATCTTCGACCAGAACGCGGACACGGTCAGCCTGCTGGAGCAGGAGGACCAGCTCCTGGACGAGTTCCCCGAGCTCAACGAGGCGGTGCTCGTCAAGACCGACCCGGGCGACCGGGTGGTGGCCGTGGTCAGCCCGCGGGAGGGCCGGGAGTTCGACATCGACGCCTTCCGGCAGGCGGCGAAGCGGATCGGCCTGGAGGACCTGCCCGTCCACGTCTGGCCGTGGGAGGCGCTCCCGCTGACGGCGACGTACAAGGTGCGGCGCGCCGAGCTGCGGGCCCGGCTCGCCAACGACCTGGCCCGGATCGTCCCCGTCGAGGAGGAGGGAGCGCGATGACCCACCTGTGGAACGTCCTGACGGACGCGGCCCGCGAGGAGACCCGCCTCAACCTGCCCCTGGAGGGCACCGGGTTCCCCTTCCGCGAGCTGCTGGCCTCGGCGGAGCGGACCGCCGGGCAGATCGGCGCCGAGCTGGCGGCCCGGGGCCGCACCCCGCGCCGGATCGGCATCCTGATGAACAACGGCGAGCCGTGGGTGCGCGGGCTGCTGGCGGCCCTCCGGCTGGACGCGGCCGCCGTACCGCTGCCGCTTCCGGTCGCGTTCGCCGGCGCCAAGGCGTACGCGGACCACCTGCGCCGGATCGCCGAGAAGGCGGAGCTGGACGCGGTCCTGGTGGACGGGAGCCTCGGCCGGCTGGAGGGCGCGGTGGCCGCCGAGATCGGGGCGGTCGCCCTGATCGACATCGCCCGGGTGCCCGAGACGGGGGGCCCGGCCGCCCCGGTCGGGCCCGGCGGGGACGCGCTCGCGGTCATCCAGTTCACCTCGGGCAGCACCTCCGCGCCCAAGGGCGTCACCCTGACCCACTCCAATGTCCTGGCCGGGCTGGAGGCGATCCTCTCCGCCACCGACTGGCAGCGGGAGGACGCGCTGGGCCTGTGGCTGCCGCTCTTCCACGACATGGGCCTGTTCTCGATGCTGGCCAGTCTGTCGGTGGGCAGTACGGTGCACCTCTGGAAGCCGTCGGACTTCATCCGGCGGCCGCTGAAGTGGCTGCAGAGCTTCTCCGACGCGCGGGCCACCTCGCTGCCCGCGCCGAACTTCTTCTACGAGCTGCTGGCGAAGACCGCCGCCGAGCAGGGCGTGCCCGAGGGCATCGACCTGTCGTACTGGCGCACCGCCGGCAACGGCGCCGAGCCCGTACAGGCCCGCACGCTGGAGGAGTTCACCGCGACGTTCGCACCGTACGGCTTCCCCTCCTGGGCGCTGCTGCCCCTGTACGGGATGGCCGAGGCGACCCTGATCGTCACCGGAACCCCGCACGGCGGGCGCCGCTCGCTGACCGTGGACCGCGACCGGCTCGGCTCGGGCAACGGGGTCAGGTTCACGGACGCGGCGGACGCCCGGGCCCGTACGGTCGTCTCCTGCGGCACGCCGGTGGCCAACATCCGGCTGCGGATCGGCGACGGGACCGGTGCGGCCCTGCCCGACGGCACCGTCGGCGAGATCCAGATCACCGGACCCGCCGTGACCGGCGGCTACCTCGATCTGCCGGTGCGCGACCAGCCCTTCACCCCCGACGGCTGGCTGCGCACCGGCGACCTCGCCTTCCTCCACGAGGGAGAGGTCTACGTCATCGGCCGCGCGAAGGACCTGATCATCGTGCACGGCCAGAACTTCTACGCCGAGGACGTGGAGGAGATCGTCCGGACCGCGCCCGGCCTGGACAAGCAGCGCTGCGCGGCCTTCGCCTGGAACGGCGACGGTGCGGGCGGCGGCGAAGGCCCGGAGAGGATGGTCGTGCTGTACGAGACCTCGTACCCGTCCGAGCGCCTGGAGGCGCTTTCGGCGTCGATCCGCGAGCGCCTGGTGGACCACCTGGGCCTGGACCGCGTCGAGGTCCGCCCCGTCTCCCCGAGCAGCATCCCGTTCACCACCTCAGGCAAGGTCAAGCGCCACGACGCGCGCCGGCTGCTTGCCGCACCCACGTCGGACGAAGGGAATCCCTGATGGCCACCTCCACCCACGCCTCCCACGCCCTGAGCGCGGTGACCGGGGCGCTCGCCCTGCACACCGGTGCCGAGGAGCACCAGATCAAGACGGAGGAGCGGCTCGCGCTGATCCCCGGCATCGAGTCGGTGAAGCTGCTGCGCGCGGTCGCGGACATCGAGGACGGCTGCGGGGTCCTCATCCCGGACGACTTCGCCTTCGAGACCGCCACCGTGCAGGAGCTCGCCGACTGCGTGGCGCACCTGCTGGCGGGTGCCGGCTCATGAGCGAGGCGGCGATACGCGAGGGAGTGCTGGGCGCGGCGGTGGGCGCCTTCGTCACCGTGCCCGCCGCGGTGGCCCGGTACACCACGGGCGCGGACGCCGCCGCCCGGCTGCTGCGGATGACCGGGGCCCAGCTGGAGGAGCTCGCGGCGGCCGGCCTGCCGCACGTCGCGGGCAGCGGCGGTCCGCTGTTCGACTACGTGGACCTGGTCAACGCCAACACCTTCAGCGGCAGCGGACTCAGCGTTCCCGAGCTCGCCATGCGGTTCCTGATCCGCTTCGCGCGGGGCGCCGGGCCCAGCTGGTACGAGCCCAGGGACTGGCTGGTCACCGTGACCGAGCCGGCGCCCCCGGACGGCGACGGCGCTGCGGTGCGCTTCACCGTCCGGCGGCCGGACCTGACGGCGCCGGGGGTCGAGCGGCTGGACGCCCCTGGAACGGAGCCGTCCGGGGCCGGGGCGGGTGACGGCGGCGGCTACCGGCTGGCCGTGCGGCTGACCGGTGCCGCGCAGACCGTACGGGACCCGCGGGCCGTGAAGCACTGGGACGGGCTGCTGCACGAGCTGTACCGCGGGACCGTCACGTACCAGACCGTCCCCGAAGAGCTGCGGAGCGACCACGAGCGCGGCTGGAACCTCGGGATGGCCGACTGCATCGTGGCCTCCAAGGTGCTGGCCGACCGGCTGCGCGGCGAGGGCCTGCAGGCCCGGGCCCGGCGCGGCTACCTGCTGGGGCTGCTGGGCAGCGACCACGCCTGGTGCGAACTGTACGAGGACGGGGTCTGGAAGACCCTCGACCCGGTCTTCGCCTTCGGCGCCGGGGGCGGGCGCGGCGAGGAGCGCTTCGTCGACATCCCGGCGTTCGCAGCGGCCTGCCTGGGCAGCCGGTTCAACCGGCTGCTGCCCTGCGACACCGAGGACGCGGGCCCCTTGGTCCATGTGGACGACAGGCCGGCGCCCCCGTGGGCGATGGCCGGGGTCAGCGCCCGCCCGTACACGGCACCACCCATATCAGCGGTACAGAACGGGGGAGAACGATGAGGCAGGTCGACTACACCAGACCCGAGGCGCTGGCCGAGGCGGCCGGGGCGTGGTCGATGCCGGTGGGGGGCGAGGCCCTCTTCCACTGGGACTACGACCGGCAGGACGCGCAGATGCTGCGCCTGTACAACCAGGGCAAGCAGCGCCAGTGGGACGCCGACGACCGGCTGGACTGGGACCACGAGGCGGATCCCGGCAATCCGCTGGGCATGCCGGACGAGTTCGTCTCCATCGCGGGCTCGCCGCTGTGGGACCGGATCCCGGAGTCCGAGCGCGCCGTCATCCGCCGGCACACGGCGGGCTGGCTGTATTCGCAGTTCCTGCACTCGGAGCAGTTCGCGCTGCTCGGCGTCGGGAAGATCGCCGCTGCGACGCCCTCGCTCGAGGCCAAGATGTACGCCGCGACGCAGGTGATGGACGAGGCGCGGCACGCCGACGCGTTCAACCGGTACATCAAGACCAAGATCGGCGTCCGGTACCCGCTCTCCCCCACCCTGAGCGCCCTGTTCGAGCAGGTGCTCGCGGAGCCCCGGTGGGACCTGGGCGTGCTCTGCGCGCACGTACTCGTGGAGAACATGGGGCTGGCCGCGTTCAGCATGCACAAGGAGCGGATGGCCGATCCGCTCGCCAAGGCGTTCATGGGGTACGTGCTGCGCGACGAGGCCCGGCACGTGGCGTTCGGCCGGACGCTGCTGCGCCGTGAGTACCCGCACCTGAGCAGCAAGGAGATCGCGGAGCGCGAGGAGTTCGCCCTGGAGGGGTGCTGGGCGCTGCGCGACCGCTACGTCGACGACGACATGTGGCACCGGCTCGGCTACGGCGAGGAGGCCGTGAAGCTGTCGCGGACCTCGCCCTCGAAGCGGGAGTTCCGGCGGCAGGTGTTCATGCGGATCGTGCCCGCGCTGAAGGACATCGGGCTGTTCGGGCCCCGGGTCAAGGAGGGCCTGGCCAAGATGGGCGTGCTCGGCTTCGCCGACATCGACCGCATCGCGGGAGCCCGGTACGACGAGGCGGAGGCGGAGGCCACGGCGCAGGCGGAGCTGAACGCCCGGGCGGAGGAGGTCATCGGGATCGCGCGCCTGGGTGCGGCCGGGACCGACGAGGCGGACGACGTCCCGCCGCGGTCGCCGGTCGGGAGGGCCTGATGGTGCCCGCCGGTACGGCCGTGGCCGCCCCCGGGGCACCTGCGGCCGGGACCGGCTCCGCCATGGCGGGCGCCGTGCCGGCCGGGGTGCGGACCCGGGGGCGTGCGTACCTGGACGCGCTGCTGGACGGGACGGCGGACGAGCCGCGCTGCGTCGGCCGGCTGCACCTGGTCGGGCCCACGTCGTGGTGCCCGGGGCAGGTGGTGGCCGCCACCTCCTTCGGGCCGGAGGTGCTGCTCAACTTCGGTGCGGTGTTCGGCGGTTACATCGCGTCGCTGGTCGACCACTTCGCCGGGCTGGCCATGCTGACCGTGATCCCGGACGGGGCGGTCTTCGTCACGGCGGGGCTGTCGGTGGGCTACCGGGCGCCGCTGTTGGAGGGCCCGGCGACGATCGAGGCGGTGGTGCGCAGCATGGGCAACCGCCGCGCGGTGGTGGAGGTCTCCTTCCTCCAGGACGGCCGGGTCACGAGCTCCGGCACCGTCGAACAGATCATCAAGAACGGCGCGCCGCAAGTGGACTGGACCCCCGCACGGCGGGTGGAGGATCTCGTTTCCTGAGCCGTGCGTACGCGCGTTGAATTGCCTATGCGAATTATTGTTTGAGGGATGGTGAAGTTGCCGGGGCCGCAATGGAGCGGCCCCGGCAACCGTCGTTCCCCCGGTTACGCGGGGAGGGTGAAGCCGGGCAGCCAGCGGGCGGCTTCCGCCCGGAAGGGCACCGTGCAGTCCAGCTGGCACAGCACCGCGCTGCCGGCCATCACCACCCGGTTCACCAGGACGTAGGACGGCGGCAGGTTGAGCTGCCGCACCAGCCCCTTGCTGCGCGGGGACGCGGAGCGGGCGACCTCCTCGCGCAGCCAGCCCCGGTGGAAGTGGAAGGTCGGCTCCGCGGACGGCGCGGCGATCGGCGCGAGGAAGTCCTCGATCGCGGCGGGGTCCACCGGCGGGCCGGGCCGCAGGAACCCCTCGGCCCGCAGCAGGGCCGCGGCGGCGGTGTAGTCCCGGGCGTGGGCGTGCCGTTGCAGGGCGCCCAGCAGGGGCGGGAAGCCGTCGGGGAGGTGCTGGACCGCGCCGAAGTCGAGGACGCCGAGGCGGCCGTCGGCCAGGATGCGGTAGTTGCCGGGGTGCGGGTCCGCGTGGAGCATGCCCGCGCGGGCCGGGCCGGAGAGCAGGAAGCGCGCGTACCGCAGGCCGGCGGCGTCACGTTCCTCCTGCGTGCCCGCCGCGATCACCTCGGCGAGCGGCCGGCCGTCCGTCCACGCGGTGACCAGGACCCGGTCGGTGCCGGCGAGGACGTCCGGTACGTGGATGAGCTCGTCGCCGCGGAAGGCGTCGGCGAACTCCTGCTGGGCCGCGGCCTCGGCCCGGTAGTCCAGCTCCTCCGAGACGCGCAGGCGCAGTTCGTCGACCATCGGGCCGACCTCCAGGCCGGGCGCGAGGACCGAGAACATCCGGATGACCCGGCCGAACCGGGCGTAGTCGCCGAGCAGGGCCTCCCGGGCGTGCGGGTACTGGATCTTGACGGCGACGGTCCGCCCGTCGTGCCAGGTGGCCCGGTGCACCTGCCCGATCGAGGCCGCGGCCGCGGGGACCTCGTCGAACTCGGGCAGCTGCTTCCTCCAGTCCGCGCCGAGCCCGTCCTCCAGCACCCGGCGTACCGCTGCGGTGGGCAGCGGGGGCGCGGCCGCCTGGAGGCGGGTCAGGGCGGCCCGGTAGGGCTCCACGACGTGCGGCGGGAAGGCCGCCTCGAACACCGACAGCAGCTGTCCGATCTTCATCGCGCCGCCCTTGAGCCCGCCGAGGACGGAGAACAGGTGCTCGGCGGTGCGGCGTTCGAACTCCTCGGTCAGGACGTCGGCGGACTGCCCCAGCAGCCGCTTGCCCGCCTGGACGGCCGACCGTCCGGCGTACCCGGCCGGGAGTGCGGCCAGGCGGGCCGCGCGCGCGGCGGCGCTGCGCGGGATCGAGCCGTGGCTGCGGCGCCGTTCGTACCAGTCCCTCATGGATACCGTCCTCTGCGTGTGCGTGCTCGTTCCCGTGCTCGTACTCGTACTCGTACTCGCATTCGGGAAATGGCCTTCTCCGGGATGAGAGGCGCTGGACGGCGGTTGCAATCCCTCGGGTTACGGATCCGGCGCGAAAAACGAACGCAAATTATTTGTGCGGGGTCGGGGATTGCATCGGGGCCGGTGCTCCTCTCTTACGCCGAAGGACACCCCCGTCCTCCCCGATGCAGGAGGGTTCTGTGCATCCCCGTAAGAACATCGCCGCCACCGTGGGCCGGTGGAGTGCGCGGCACCGCTGGTCAGCAGTGCTGCTGTGGCTGCTCTTCACCGCCCTGGCCGTCACGGCCGGCAGCTCCACCGAACTCGTCGGCCTGTCCGCGGCCGAGCAGGTCAACGGCGAGGCCCAGCGCGCCCAGCAGATCCTCCAGCGGGCCGGGCTGGAGCTGCCCGCCCAGGAGTCCGTCTACGTCCACAGCGACACGCTGACCGCGGACTCCCCCGCCTTCGCCGCCGTCGTGGGCGAGGTGGCGCAGGCGCTCGGCGGGGCCGCCGACGTCAGCGGCGTCGCCCCGCCGCTCGGCCCGCAGGGCACCGGCGCGGTCTCCGCCGACCGGCACTCGGCGCTGGTCACCTTCCGGATCGGTGGCGATCCCACCACCGCCAAGGAGCGCGTACAGCCCTCCCTGGAGGCCACCGCCAAGGTGGCCGGGGCCCATCGCGACCTGACCGTGGAGCAGTTCGGCGAGGCCTCGTTCGCCAAGGCCTACACCGAGAAGCTGGAGAAGGACTACTCCTCGGCCGAGACCCTCTCCTTCCCGGTCACCCTGGCCATCCTCTTCGTCGCCTTCGGCGCGCTCGTGGCCGCCACCCTGCCGGTCCTGCTGGCGCTGACGGCGCTGGTCGCGGCGGGCGGCGCGGCGGCCCTGGCCAGCCACGTCGTGCACATCGACGCCAACGGCACGTCGGTCATGGGCCTGGTCGGCATCGCGGTCGGCGTCGACTACTCCCTCTTCTACGTGCGCCGGGTGCGCGAGGAGCGGGCGCGCGGCGTGGCGGCCCTGGACGCGGTCGAGATCGCCGCGGCCACCTCGGGCCGGGCGGTCGTGGTCTCGGGGCTCGCGGTCATCGCCTCGCTGGCGGGCATGTTCCTGACGAACAACGGCATCCAGTCGGGCATGGCGATGGCCACGATCATCGTCGTGTCGATCGCGGTGCTCGGCTCGGTCACCGTGCTGCCGGCCGTGCTGTCGCTGCTCGGCGACCGCGTCAACAAGGGCCGGATCCCGTTCCTTCAACGGCGCAAGGGCGGCGCCGGTGTCGGCGCCGGCGCCGGGGAGTCCGGCCGCGGGGTGGCCCGGGTCCTGAAGGCGGTCCTCGCCCGCCCGCTGGTGTCGGTGCTGGTCGTCGGCGGCGCGCTGGCGGCGCTGTGCGCGCCGGCGTTCGCCATCCGGCTGCTCGACCCGGGCCTGGCGGACCTGCCCGCGCAGAAGCTCCCGGTGCTGCGCACCTACGAGCGGATCCAGGCCTCGTTCCCCGGTGCGTCGGCTCCGGCCGGTGTCGTCGTCAAGGCGGCCGACGTGACCGACCCGAAGGTCACCGCGGCGATCGAGGAGCTGCGTACGGCGGCCTCCGCGGCCGGTGCCCCGCTGCGTGGGCCGGTCAGCGTGGAGAACAGCGCCGACCGCACGGTGGCCCGGGTCACCGTGGGCCTGCTCGGCAACGGCACCGACGAGGCGTCCGTCGACTCCCTGCGGGCCCTGCGTACGGAGGTGCTGCCGAGGACGCTCGGCACGGTGGCGGGCGTGGAGACGGCGGTCGGCGGAGCCACCGCGGCGTCGGTGGACACCGGGAACCACCTGTCGGATTCCACGCCGGGAGTCGTCGCGTTCGTCCTGGCGCTGACCTTCGTGCTGATGCTCGTCAGCTTCCGGTCGGTGACCATCGCCGCGCTGACCCTCGTACTGAACCTGCTGTCGGTGGGGGCGGCGTACGGGCTGGTCGTGGCGGTGTTCCAGTGGGGCTTCGCCAGTGACCTGCTGGACTTCACGAGCACGGACGGAATCACCTCGTGGGTGCCGCTGTTCCTCTTCGTGATCCTCTTCGGGCTGTCCATGGACTACCACGTGCTCGTCGTCAGCCGGATCCGCGAGCTGCGGGACGGCGGGGCGGCCACGGACCGGGCGATCTCGGACGGGGTGCGGCAGACGGCGGGCGCCGTGACCAGCGCGGCCGTTGTCATGGTCGCGGTGGCGGCGGTCTTCACGACCATGCCGGAGGTCTCGATGAAGGAGGCCGGGCTCGGCCTGTCCGCGGCCGTCCTGATCGACGCACTCGTCATCCGGACCGTCCTGCTGCCGGCCTCGCTGCGGCTGCTGGGCGACCGCAGCTGGTACCTGCCGGGTTGGCTGGGGTGGCTGCCGCAGCCCCGGCCGCACGGGGAGGCGGGCTCGTACGGGCCGCCGTCCGGCGCGGAGAGCGGCGGCGGCGATGACGGCGCCGTTGACGGGCGCGAGCGGGCCCCGCTGAGCGCGGTGTGACGCCTACGGCCCCTGCGCGAGCGGCGTACGGGGCCTGAGGGCGCCCCGGTCCGGCCCGGGAGGCCGGACCCAGGGCGCCCCTCACGCCTCCTGATGCCTCCTCACGTCCTCACGGCCTCATGTCCTCATGTCCTCATGTCCAGGCCCGGCGGAACATGGACCTGGCCCGGTAGAGCCGGGAGCGGACCGTGCCGACCGGCATGTCGAGCAGGCCGGCGACGGTCTGCTCGTCCAGCCCCTCGATGTGGCGCATCACCAGGACGGCCCGGTGCTCCGGGCTCAGTTTCGCGAGGGTGTCCTCGATGTCGGCCGCCAGCTCCGCGTCACGCGGATCGGGCTCCTCCACGAGCTCGGAGGGGACCGTGCGCTGGTTCTTCCTCGCCATCCGTACGGCCTCGCGGGCGGCGATCGCCCGGGCCCAGCCGAACAGCGCCTCGGGTGTCTTGAGCTGGTGTATCCCCTTGAAGATGGCGATCATGGCCTCCTGGGCCGCGTCCGCCCCGTCCTGCAGTGCGATCGGTCCGCACACGCGCCCCACGTACGGTGCGAGGATCTCCATCAGCTCCGACACGGCCATCGTGTCGCCCTTCTGGGCTCGCCGGACCAGCGAGCCGAGCTCCTCCGGCGTCCGTCTGACGGGACCTGATGCAGGCCCAACCTCCGTCACAGATTCCTCCCCCGTCGGCAATGGGTTCCGAGATCGCTCCTGCGGCCCATGGCCGTCGAAGCCTCCGCCGGCGCCCCCCTCGACCGCCTGCGGAGCCGTCTCATGACCTTGCGTGATCAGGGGCGAGATTACCCGAAGCCGCCGCGGCCCAGAGGGCCCGACTGCCTGGTGGGACGGGCCCGGACACGGCATCAGACGCCTTGTCGACACCGCGCGCCGAAGCGGGCGGTTGGGGCGGATTTGCGGCTACGCCCGAGCGCCGACGCCGGTAGGTTCGGACTCCGGACGGAAGGAACACCCTGTGGCCCCGGCACCTCAGCACGACACCGCGGACGAACTGATCCCTCGCCCGGAACGCACTGCGGGCGCGCTGCGCGCCGCCCTGGCCAAGGTCGCCCCGGCGCGGCCGGAGGAGATGCAGCGCACGACGGACGAAGCCTTCTCCCAGGCCATGGACGAGAAGTCGCTCACCCCGATCCAGACGTGGCTGCTGCTCTGGGCCCGGGACATCGAGATCGCCCGGCGCCTGGACCTGCGTACGCGCTACCAGCCGGCCCAGGACGTCCTGGCCCTGTACGACCGGCACGAGCACGACGACGAAGCCGCCGTGAACGAGGCCCTGGCCGAGATCAGCGCCGTACTCGACGAAGCCCTTCAGGCGGTGCAGGGTTGAGCTGGAGGTGGGAGCACCTTCGCGGGACGTCTGCACACTCGGGAACGCGCCGGGTGCGACGACGATCACGGCCCCGGGACCCGTATCACCCGGTCGCCACGGGCTGCAGGTCCGGCAGGGCTACCAGGTGCGGGCCGCCTGGAGGAGGTGGGTGCGGACGCGGGCCACGTGGGGGTTGGAGGCGGAGCCGGGGCGTTGGACCAGGTAACCGGTGTTGATCGGGGGGTCCTCGGGGGCGTGGAGGGCGATCAGGGCGCCGGAGGCGAGTTCCTGCTCGCACAGGTAGCGGGGCAGCACGCTGTAGCCGGCGCCCGCCGCGACGGCGGCCAGGACGGCGCGCAGGTCCGGGACGGTGACCGCGGCCCGGCCGGTCAGACGGCGGCCGAAGACGTGGCGCCAGTAGCGGCGGGCGATGGGCAGGTCCTCGGCGTAGCTGATCAGCGGGACGCCGTGCAGGGCGGCCGGGCCCTCCGCGGCGATCCGGGCCGGGCCGCCGATCCGGTCGGCCCAGGCCGGGGCGGCGACCAGGACGAACTCCTCGTCGGCCAGCGGTACGGCCGTCAGGGCGCGGCCGCGCGGGCGGTGGGTGGAGATCACCAGGTCGTGGCGGCCCGCGCGCAGCTCCTCCAGGAGCGGGTCGGTCAGGCCCGTGGCCACGCGCAGGCGCACCCCGGCCTCGATCAGGGGGGCGAGGGCGGGGAGGACCCGGGTGGAGAGGAGCTCCGTGGGGCCGGCGAGGTGGACCGGGTCGGGCTGGGTGTCGTGCTCGCCCCCGGCCGGTGCGGTGGCGACGGCCAGTTCGTCGAGGGGGGCGCCGACGCGGGCGGCGAGCTCGTCGGCGTACGGGGCGGGGGCGACCCCGCGGGGCAGCCGCTCGAACAGCTCGCGGCCCAGCTGCCGTTCCAGGGCGCGGATCTGGGTGGTGACGGTGGGCTGGGACAGGCCCAGCAGGCGTGCGGCGGCGGTGAAGGATCCCGAGCGGTGCACGGCGAGGAAGGTGCGCAGGAGGTTGAGGTCCGGCAGGCCCGGGGGTATGGCCGGGGCGGGGGACGCCGGGGCGGGCCCCGAGACCTCCTCTCCCCCATTGGAATTCCTATTCCTCATAGAGGTGAGCCTATTGGATGCCGATGGGTTGTCAGGCGTACGTTCGAGGTGATCGACGGCATCGAGCGTGAACGGAGATGTGGGGCATGGCGAAGATCCTTTTTGTGGTGACCGGTGTCGACCACTGGACCCTGGCCGACGGCAGCAAGCACCCGACGGGCTTCTGGGCCGAGGAGGCCGTGGCCCCGTACGAAGTGCTCACCGGCGCGGGCCACGAGGTCGTGGTGGCCACCCCGGGCGGCGTCGTGCCGACGGTGGACCGGGCCAGCCTGGCCCCCGAGTTCAACGGCGGCCAGGAGGGCGCGGACCGGATCGCCGCCGCCCTGGGCTCGATCGCCCCGCTGCAGCAGCCGGTGAAGCTGGAGGAGGTCGACCTCGGCGACTACGACGCGGTCTTCTACCCCGGCGGGCACGGCCCGATGGAGGACCTGGCCGTCGACGCCGTCTCGGGCCGGCTGCTGGCTGCGGCGCTCGCCTCCGGCAAGCCGCTCGGCGTGGTCTGCCACGCCCCGGCCGCGCTGCTGGCCGCGCGGAACGCCGACGGCAGCTCGCCGTTCGCCGGGCGCCGGCTGACCGGCTTCACCAACGCCGAGGAGACCCAGGCGGGCCTGGCCGACCGGGCGAAGTGGCTGCTGCAGGACCGGCTGGTGGAGCTCGGGGCGGACTTCCAGGAGGGCGAGCCGTGGGCGCCGCACGTGGTGGTCGACGGCAACCTGGTCACCGGCCAGAACCCGGCCTCCTCGGCCCCGCTCGCCCAGGAGCTCCTCACGAAGCTGGCCTGAGTCTGCTCGCACGGCGGACGTGCGTGCCCGCTCGGTGAAAACGTCCTTCCCCCGCCCCCCGTGACCTCTGGTCACGCGGGCGGGGGAAGCTGTGCGCGTACCCATGCGGGATCAGGGTTGGTGTGTGGCCGGCCGGCCACGATGACAGTGGGTACGGTCTCGTTGCCGTTGTTGGCTTCCCTTGCTGCGGAGGCTCCTGCCGGGTCGCGCCAGATGTTGACCCAGTGCAGTCGGTGGGCGCTGCGGCCCAGGCGGATGCGCAGCCGTATGCAGTACTTGCAGCCCGGCCGCCACAGGACGACCGGCCGGCCGTCGGCCGCGCTGCGGCGCTGTGCCTCCAGCACACCGATCGACTTCGGGAAGATCAAGGGCGAGTTCACGCCCGCGAGTGCCAGGAACATCAAGAGGAGCACTGCGGCTTTGCCGGGGCTTCCCTTGAAGGTCAGCCCTGCCAAGGCTGAGCCGCAGAGCACGAACAGCACGGACGGGATCCAGGCACGCGTCATGGTGACGCAGGCTATCGATGGGCCGCGTTGCTCCTCGCACCGGGTACGCGCTGAACTGCGGCCGTATCGACGGGCCGGGCTGCCACCGGCGGGCCCCGGGTGCGGCGGTGGTGTGCCGCGTGTCCCGGGGCCGGTCTTCGCTTCGTCAGTGGAGGGTCATCGGCGGCCCTCGGGTTCGGGCGGGTGGGCGGGCGGCTCCGGTGGCAGGGGGGCCGCCGGGGGGTAGCTCCACGGCAGGCCCGGGGGTGGGGGCTGGCTGGACGGGCCCGCAGTCAGCGGGGGGTCGAGGAAGTCGAGGTATCCGAGGGGCATGGCGTCCTTCCTGCGAGGTGGATGGTCAGGGCGCCGAGCAGGCCGGCCGCGGCGAAGGTGGCGAAGGCCCACTGGTGGGCGCCCCGGGCGACGACGGCGCCGCCCAGGGCCGGGCCCACGACCGCGCCGAGGCGGCCGATCCCGGTGGCCCAGCCCAGCCCCGCGGCGCGCTGCGGCGCCGGGTAGAGGGCGGGGACGGTGGCGTACACCATGACCTGGGCGCTGAAGAGCCAGACGCCGGTGATGGCGACGACCACGTACGTGACGGGGAGCGGCAACGGTACGGCGAGCAGTAGGGCGCCGGCTGCGGTCAGCAGGAACCAGACGGCCGAGACGCGGGCGGCGCCGAACCGGGTGGCGACCCGGCCCGCGAGGAGCATGCCGGCGATCCCGCCCGCGTTGATGACCAGCAGGAAGCTCACCGAGGACGCGGGGCCGTAGCCGGCGGCCCGCATCAGCTGGGGCAGCCAGGTGCTCACGCCGTAGACGAGCAGAAGTCCGCAGAAGGAGGCGGCCCACAGGAGCGGGGTGCTGCGGCGGCCCGGTCCGCGGAGCAGGGACACGGCGGTCTCCCAGCGGGCCCGGGCCCCGGCCGCCGGCGCGGTGGTGGCGTGCGGCGGGCGCAGTCCGTAGGCGCGGGCGAGCGCCTCGGCCTCGGCCGTACGGCCCTTCGCGAGCAGGACGGCCGGGGACTCGGGCAGCAGCCGCAGCAGCAGCGGTACGGCCACCAGCGCGGGCAGGGCCCCGGCCCAGAACACCAGGCGCCAGCCGCTGTCGGGGGCCAGGGTGAGGCCGAGGACCGTGGCGAGCATGCCGCCGACGTGGTACGAGGTCATCAGCGCGCCGGCGGTCAGTGCGGCGCGGGCGCCCGGCGCGAACTCCATGACCGTGCTCAGGCAGGTGGGCATGACCCCGCCGAGGCCGAGGCCGGCGATGAACCGGCCGAGGCCGAACGCCTCGATGCCCGGTGCGGCGGCGCACAGCGCCGAGCCGGCCGAGAACAGCAGGGTGCAGCCGGTGATCACCGGCCGGCGGCCGGTCCAGTCGGTGAGGTTGCCCGCGGCGAGGGCCCCGATGAGCATGCCGAAGGTGGTCCAGCTGCCGACGGTCCCGGCCGTGGCGGGGGTGAGGCCGAGGCCGGGGTCGGCGAGCATCCGGGGCATGACCGCGCCGTAGACGTTGACGTCCATGCCGTCGAAGAGGACGACGAGCCAGCACAGGGCGAGCACGACGAGCGGGTTGCGGCGGCGGGCAGGGCCGGGGGCCGCTGCCGGGGTGGCGGCGGCCCCCGGCCCGCTCAGGGCCGGGGCGGTGGTCATGCGGCGCCGGCCAGTTCCAGGACGTAGCGCCCGTAGCTGGTGGAGGAGGACAGTCCCTTGCCGAGGACGGCCAGCTGCTCGGCGTCGATGTAGCCCATGTGGTAGGCGACTTCCTCCACGCAGGAGATGCGGATGCCCTGGCGCTTCTCCAGCAGCTGCACGAAGAGGGAGGCCTCCAGCAGGCTGTCGTGGGTGCCGGTGTCGAACCAGGCGGAGCCGCGGCCGAGGTTGACCAGGCGGGCGCGGCCCTGCTCGACGTAGCGGTTGTTGAGGTCGGTGATCTCCAGTTCCCCGCGGGCGGAGGGGGCGAGGCGGGCGGCCTGGTCGAGGGCGTCGTTGTCGTAGAGGTAGAGGCCGGTGACGGCCATGTTGGAGCGGGGGGCCGCGGGCTTCTCCTCGAGGGTGAGGATGCTGCCGTCCTCGTCGACGGTGGCGACGCCGTAGCGCTCGGGGTCGCTGACGGGGTAGCCGAAGAGGGTGCAGCCGTCGAGGCGGGCGGCCTCGGCGCGCAGCATGTCGGGCAGCCGGTGCCCGTAGAAGATGTTGTCGCCGAGGATCAGGCAGACCTGCTCGTCGCCGACGAACTCCCGGCCGATCAGGAGGGCTTCGGCGAGGCCGCCCGGCCGGTCCTGGACGGCGTACTCCAGGCGGATGCCGAGCTGGCTGCCGTCGCCGAGGAGGGAGCGGTAGACGTCGAGGTGCTCGGGGGTGGAGATGATCAGGATCTCGCGGATGCCGGTCTGCATCAGCACCGAGAGCGGGTAGTAGATCATCGGCTTGTCGTAGACCGGCAGCAGCTGCTTGGAGTGCACGCTGGTCAGCGGGCGGAGCCGGGTGCCGGAGCCTCCGGCGAGGATGATGCCGCGCATGGGCGGGCGCCTTTCTGCGTGGGGGTGGAGGGTCAGACGGCCGCGGCCGCGGCGGTGAGCGGCTGCCACCACGCGGTGTTCTCGCGGTACCAGGCCACCGTCTGCGCCAGGCCCTCCTCGAAGGTGACCTGCGGCCGGTAGCCGAGGGCGCGGAGCTTGGAGTCGTCGAGGGAGTAGCGCCGGTCGTGGCCCTTGCGGTCGGCGACGTGGCGTACGGAGGACCAGTCGGCGCCGCAGCTGTCCAGCAGCAGTCCGGTGAGCTCGCGGTTGGTCAGCTCCCGGCCGCCGCCGATGTTGTAGACCTCGCCGGGGGCGCCCTGCTCCAGGACGAGCTGGATGCCGCGGCAGTGGTCGTCGACGTGCAGCCAGTCGCGGACGTTGAGGCCGTCGCCGTAGAGGGGGACGGTGCCGCCCTGGAGGAGGGTGGTGACGAACAGCGGGATGACCTTCTCGGGGAACTGGTAGGGCCCGTAGTTGTTGCTGCAGCGGGTGATGCTGACGTTCATGCCGTGGGTGCGGGCGTACGCGCGGACCAGCAGGTCGGCGCCGGCCTTGGCGGCGGCGTACGGGGAGTTGGGCTCCAGCGGCCACTCCTCGGTCCACGAGCCCGTCTCGATCGATCCGTACACCTCGTCGGTGGAGACGTGGACGAAGCGCGGGACGGAGGCGTCGAGGGCGGCCTGGAGCATGATCTGCGTACCGGCCACGTTGGTGGTGACGAACTCGGCCGCGCTGCCGATGGAGCGGTCGACGTGGCTCTCGGCGGCGAAGTTGACGACCGCGTCGACGCCGGGCAGGAGCGTGGCGAGCAGCCGGGCGTCGCCGATGTCGCCGTGGACGAAGCGCAGGCGCGGGTCGTCGGCGACCGGGTCGAGGTTGGCGAGGTTGCCGGCGTACGTGAGCTTGTCGAGCACCGTCACGGTGACGTCACCGGTGCCGTAGTGGCCTTGGAGGGTGCGGCGGACGTAGTTGCTGCCGATGAATCCGGCGCCACCGGTCACCAGGACATGCATGAAGGGTCTCCTGCTCGGTCGTTGTCGAAAGGGAGGGGCGGGCGGGGGTGGGCGCCGGTTCGGCCGCTCGGCCGGAGATGACTGAGGGTGAGGAACGGCGCGCGCGGGGGGACTCCCGGCCCGCGAAGGCTTGTGGGCCCAACGTAGAACTTCGACGGTGGCCGAACAACCGCGGTCACAGCGCCCGTACGAAGGGCGGGCCTTGGGGTGGCACCCGGCCAACTCCAGCCGCTGCATGCACAAAACAGCAGGTCACAGGGTTGCGGGTGGCGAATTCCGGAGGGGCGGGGAAAGGCTGCTCCGGTCCGCGGGGCCCCGGAGATGAGTCCGTCAAGTAGGCCGCCGAGCGCTTGCACGGCCCCTCGGACCTCGCCTACGGTCACCAACATTCGTAGAAGTTCGAAATACCGCTCCGTAGCGATCGGACTTCATTCGCTCCGCATCGCCAAGACCTTTGGGGGGAGTATGTCCGCAGCGCTGATCGAAGCCGGCGCGAAGACGGACCGGGACTCCGTGGTCGGGCCGGGCAGCTGGATCCGCACCGGCACCAGCGTCACGGCTTCCGTCCTGGGAGAGGGAACCTTCGCCGGCTTCCGGTGCCGGCTGCACGAGACCGACATCGGACCCGGCACGCTGATCGCCTCGGAGGCGCAGGTCGGCGGGGGCGGCGCGGCCCGCACCCGGATCGGCTCCGGTGCCTGGATCGGAGCGCGGGCCGTGGTCGAGCCGGGTGTCCGGGTCGGCGCGGGCGCCGTGGTCGCCGCCGGGGCCCGGGTCACGCAGGACGTGCCCGACGACGCCGTCGTGGTCGGCCGGCCCGCCCGGGTACTGCGCACCCGCACCCCGGTGGACGACGGGCTGCCGGACATCGCCCGCATCGTCGCGGCCGTACTGGCCCGCCCGGCCGCGCCCGGGCCGCGCCTGCCCGACGGGTGGAGCGCGGGTGCCGACTGCGTCCTGGAGGCCGATCTGGCCGGCGGGACGGACGTCGTCCTCGGCGACGGGGTCATCACCATGGGCCGGGCGGACGGGCCGTCACCCCGGGGCGGGGTCCGCCTCGGCGACCGGGTGTCCGTCGGCGACGCGTGCGTCCTCGAGGGATCCAGCGGCATCGACATCGGCGCCGGCACCGAGCTGGGCCGCGGCGTGCTGGTGGTCTCCAGCGGGCACGACATGGGCCGCCGCTCCCTGCCCTGGCAGGCGGGACCCGTATCGATCGGAGCGGACTGCAGCATCGGGAGCGGGGCGACGGTCGTCGGGCCCTGCACCATCGGCGACGGGGCGGTCATCGCCCCCGGCGCCCTGGTCGTGGGCGACGTGCCCGCCGGCCACACCACGTTCGGAGTCCTGGAAAGGGGCACGCGTTGAAGGTCGTCCTGGCACCCAACCCCACCGGTTCGGGACACAACATGCGGATGCTGTCCTTGGCCCGGCAGCTGCGCACGCAGCTTCCCGAGGCCGAACTCACCGTCCTGCTGGGCTCGCTGCAGCCCACGTTCACCCCCCTGTTCGAGTCGGCGGGGGTGCACGTGATCGACGTGGCCGGGACGCTCGTGGACACCTCCACCTCCAGCCACCTCACCACGCAGATGGACTGGTCCACGTACATCGGCGGCTACGTGGCGCCCGCGTTCGTCAACGGCGACCGGGTCCTCGGCCACCTGGCCCACTACCGGGACCTCGACCCGGACCTGGTGGTGAGCGACTACAACATCTCGGCCAGCATGGCCGCGGCGATCCTGGGCGTCCCGCACGCCCTGGTCACCGAGCGGTACGACTTCACCCTGCACCAGCTCGACGACGCCACCCTGGAGGCCGGCGGGTTCGAGGTGGACCGTGAGGACATGCGCCGCGGCCGGGAGGCCCTGCACGCGCTGTTCTCCTGGATCGTGGACACCGCCGAGGTGGTCCTGACCGACAAGCCGCCGGTGCCGGAGATGGACCGCGGCACGGCGGTGGCCCGCGCCCTGGACGAGGGCCGTGCGGTGTTCACCGGCCCCATGATCCGCGACTTCCCCGCCCCCGGGGACGGTCAGGAGCTGCGCCGCTCGCTCGGTCTCGGCGACGGGCCGGTGATCGTCGGTTCGGTCGGCGGCACCACCATGTTCCTGGAGAACAAGCAGCGGGTCATCGACAACTACCTCGCCGCGCACCGCGAGCTCCGGCGCACCCACCCGGACCTGCAACTGGTCCTGCTGGGCCGGGAGAAGATCGAGGCGCCCGAGGGCGTGGTGAGCCTGACGTACCTGCCCGACTGGATGCCGCTGCTCCAGGAGGCCGACCTGCTGCTGTCGGCGCCGGGCTGGATCACCGTCACCGAGGTGGCGGCCATGAACATCCCCACCCTGTTCGTCCTGGGCGGGCTGGGCGAGTACCACGAGGTGGAGGCGGCCCGCCGGCTCGACCTGCTGGGCTACCCGACACTGATCGAACCGGACGCCGAACAGCTGGCGCAGACCATCGCCCCGCTGCTCGCGGGCAGCGGCGCCGAGCGCATGGAGCGGGCCGCGCGCGCCGTGGCCCCCGAGGGCTCCGGCACGGCCAAGGCCGCCGGACTGCTGGCCGAGGCGGTCCGCAGGTCCGCCACCCGGCGCCAGGCCCCCGCCGCCCCGCGTTCCGCCCGACACCGCGACGCCGCATGACCGTGATGCGAGGAGAGCAGACCGTGCACAACACCCTTCCGACCGCCGGGGCCACCCGGATGCTGCTGTCCAGCGACGGCTCCACCACCACCCTGCTCGAAGCCCTGCTGGACGAGCGGCTGGCGGTCCGCGTGGACACGCAGGGGCCCGTACCAGCCGGGCAGTTGTATCCCCGGGCCGCGCAGGCACTGGGGCTCAAGCGGGGCGAGGAGGCCATCGAGCGGCGCTCGGCGCTGCTGGCCCCGGACGGCAGCGTGGTCAGCGTCAACGTCGTCGTCTTCGCCGCGCCCCCGGACGGCTGGTCCGGCTCCGCGGACGACGACGCACCCCTGGGGCGGCGGCTGCGCGAGGCCGGCACCCGCCAGCACCGCAGGATCCTGTCCTCGGGGCTGGCCGAGTGGCCGGGCGAGGTGGCCCATCAGACGTGCGCGTACAAGGAGTACGTCATCTCCTGCGGTGACGAGTCCCAGCTGTACGTCCACGAGAAGTTCAACCCGGCCTTCGTGGCTGCCCGGGCGCCCCTGCCGGCCGCCGCCGGCCTCGCGGCCTAGCCGTACCCGGGGCCCGTCCCACCCCCTCCCGCTCGCCCAACGGCTTGCGCAGCACCGCTCGTTGCTGTAGACAACACGAGTGAAGTTCGAAGTTCGTAGAACATCGAACTCTCCCTCGGACTTCGGACCCGAACTCCGGTCTCGAACCTCGGTCTCGAACTTCGAACTTCGATCTCGTCCGGGCCCCTCGGCTCGACCCCCACCCACCCCCTCTGGAGCAGTCCATGTCTGTTCAGACATCCGCCGCGGCCGCCGCTCCCGCCGTGGAGAACCGCCTGACGGCGAAGGACGTACTGGCCATCGCCGGCATGTTCCTCGGCGTCTTCAGCATCGGCGCCGACTCGTTCATCATTTCCCCGATCCTGCGGCCCATCAGCGAGGCGCTGGACTCCTCGCTGGCCACCGCCGGCCTCGGCGTCACGGCCTACGCGATCTGCTACGCGGTCGGCGCCCCGCTGCTCGGCCCGCTCGCGGACCGCATCTCCCGCAAGCGGATGCTGCTCACCGGCATGGCGCTGTTCGTCGTGGCGACGGTGCTCAGCGCCTTCGTCTGGGACGTCCTGACGTTCTGCATCACCCGCGGCCTGGCCGGTATCGGCGCCGCCATGGTCACCCCGAACGTGATGGCGCTGATCGCCACCACCTACCGGCCCCCGCTGCTGCCCAAGATCATCGGTATCGTGATGTCGGCGCTGTCGCTGGCCATCGTGGTCGGCGTCCCGATCGGCTCCTACCTCGCCGAGGCGGCCGGCTGGCGGTCCAGCTTCTACTTCATCGCCGGACTGGGTCTGCTCTCCGGGCTGGTGCTCTCCTCCGTCCTCGCCGACAACCCGCCCGCGGCCGGCGGCGCCAAGAAGTCCTACCTGGGCGCGTACGCCGAGGTGCTGCGCTCCCGGACCGCCGTCTTCGCCCTGCTGACCACGCTCACCTGGATGACCGGCTTCTACGGCGTCTACACCTACCTCGGCACCTACCTGGGCGACTCCCTCGCCATCTCCACCGCCACCGTCGGCTCCCTGCTGCTGGCCTACGGCGCCGGCAACTTCGCCGCCAGCTTCATGGCCGGCTGGGTGGTCGCCAAGCTCGGCCCGCGCAGCACCGTGATGGTCAACGGCCTGGTCTCGTCGGTCGTCGTGATCGCCCTGGCCTCCGCCGACCTCGACACCTGGGCCGTGCTGCTCCTGCTCATCGGCTGGGCCTTCACCCAGGGCTTCGCGATCACCGCGATGACCGCCGTCACCGCCGGCTCGGTCCCCGAGGCCCGCGCCACGGTCATGTCGATGAACAGCTCCTGCATCTACCTCGGCCTGACGCTCGGCTCCGCGATCTTCGGCGCCCTGTTCACCCGCACCTCCTTCACGTGGGTGGGTGTCGCGGCGGCCGCGGCCACGCTCCTCGCGATAGTCGCCAACGTCGTCGCCACCAAGCCCGCGAAGGCCGCGGCCGGGGCCTGACCCCCGACCGCCCCTTCCTTCCACTTCGTACGCAGTTCCTTCTTCTTTCCTACTTCCCGCCCAGCACCCTGGAGACAGCCTTGTCCACGAACGCCCGCTCGACCGCCACCTCCCCGCAGGCCCTCTGGGAGGCGTACGTCACCACCTTCGCCAACACCGAGTACGGCGGCTTCGTCTCCGCCATCGACTACGACGGCACCCGGGCCATCACCGCCGACCGCACGGTCGAGTCCTACGCCCTGGCCCGCTGGGCCGCGGCCGAGACCGGCTTCACCGCCGGGCAGGAGGAGTTCACCAGCGGTCTCGCCTCCTTCCAGGACGCCGCGCACGGCGGCTACCTGGAGTTCCTCGAGGTCTCGGGGATCCCGCACGAGCTCTCCAGCGTCAAGACCGCGCACCGCCAGTTCCTCGTCGCCGCCGCCCTGCTGGAGGCCGCCGTCCACGGCGCCGCCGACATCGCCGCCGGCCGCACGCAGCTCGAGTACGCCACCGGACTGTTCCTGCGCGAAGGCCGCCTCCTCGGCTCGGTCGCCCGCGACGCCAGCTCGGTCCTCGACGACCGCTCCCCCGCCGCCGGCGCCGCCGCCCGGGTGCTGGCGCTGGGCCGCCTGGCCCGCCTCACCGGCGACCCGGCCGACCGTGAGGCCGCGGCCGGCGCCGCGAAGGCCCTGGTCGCTCAGTTCGTCGAGGCCGACGGCTCGGTCCCGGACTGGCGCGGCCTGGACGGCGCCCCCGTCCCGACGGCCAAGGTGGACCTCACCGCGTCCTCGCTGACCGCGCTGGCCCTGCTGGAGACCGGCCGGGTGCTCGACGACGCCGAGCTCGTCGCGCAGGCCGTCGCGATCACCGAATACCACCACGACCACCTGTGGGACGGGCGCTTCGGCGGCCACTGGAACCACTGCGACCTCGACGGGCAGATCACCATCCACCGCGAGTTCATCACCCTGCTGAACTCCGCCATCCCGATCAAGACGGCGGCCGCCAACGCCTGGGCACTGCTGGCCTCCGGCCGGGTCCTGGCCGCGCTCGCCGAGACCGGCGGCGAGAACGACAAGATCGCCGCGTCCGTCGCCCGCACCCGCGGCTACCTGGAGTCCCTGGTGGACACCGTCCACGGCGGCGTCTTCATCGGCGAGGGCTACTTCTGGACCCCGCCGGGCACCCCGGTCGGCCCCTTCGTCCGCCAGATGCTGCCCCCGCGCGACACCCCGGGCGTCTTCCACTTCGGCTCCAGCAACTTCCTGCGCCTGTACAACAAGCAGGCCGTCCCGCAGATCCTGACCGCCCTCGCGCTGGCCGCCACCCAGGACAGCCCGACCGACGACCTGACCCAGACCGAGCCCACCAAGGCGGAGGCCGTGGCCGCCCTGTCGGCCTCGCTGCGGGGGGCGAGCGCCGAGATCGAGGACATCTACTCGATGGAGGGCGTCGACCTCTCCGGTGTGATGGACGTCGAGCGCCACCTCAACTACATCCGCTCCGCGTTCAACCCCGGCCAGGGCTACGGCTGGACCCCGCGGATCGCGCCGCTCGGATCCGGTGCCAACTCCGCCCCGTCCGTCTTCGGCACCCACCACTCGGTGGCCAACCTCCGGGTGCTCGGCGAGGACCCGCAGGAGCTGGAGCAGGTCACCACCTGGCTGACGTACGCGCAGGCCGCCAACGGTGCCTTCGCCGAGTTCCCGGGCGGCCCGGCGGACGTCCTCAACAGCTACCTGGCCGTCAACGCCTTCCAGCTGCTCGGCCACGACGCCGGCCCGCGCGATCGCGAGGGCGCCATCCGCTTCCTGCAGAGCTGCCAGAACGAGGACGGCGGCTTCGGTGTGGTCCCGGGCTTCGTCAGCGACCTGTTCCACACCAACCTCGCGGTGGTGGCGCTGGACTCGCTCGGCTCGGCGCCGGCCGACCCGGAGGCCTGCATCCGCTACGTCCTGGCCTCGCGCAACGAGGACGGCGGCTACGGCGAGCGCGTCGGCACCCCCTCCGACACGTACTCGGTGTACCGCGCGGTCGGCACCCTCGCCCTGCTCGGCAAGGATCTGCCGTTCCGCGAGGAGGCGGTCCGCTTCCTGCAGGACTGCCAGGGCCCCGGCGGCGGCTTCAGCCACGACCTGGTCAGCCGCGAGAGCCTGATCGCCACGTACCACGCGGTGGCGGCACTCTTCCTGCTCGGCTCCGAGCCGCTGCGTCCGCTGGAGTGCCAGGAATGGCTGAGCGGCTGCCAGACCCCCGACGGCGGCTTCTCCAACATCCCCGGCGTCACCTCCGGCACGATCGACGAAGGCTTCGCGGCCGTGCAGTCGCTGGCCATCCTGGCCAAGGGCCTGACCCCGTACTTCGCCATCGCGGTCTCCTGACCCTGCGCCGGCGCTCTCCCCGCGCCACGCGCCCCCGTCACGGCGCCCGCGGCTTCGGCCGCGGGCGCCGTGCCTTACCCAGCCCCCCAGCCCAGCCCAGTACCGCCCAGCCCGCCTGCACCGGCACGGCCTTGGCCGGACCTCCGCGATGTTCTAGAGTCGTAGAACTTCGAACGAAGGGGCAGCCGGAGCGGCTCTCGTCCGCAGCCACGGTCCACGAGGAGAACCCATGTCCCACCCCGGCACCCACGCCCCTGTGATGCTCACCGACCCGCTGATGCTCGCCCGCGCCGACCGCCACGACGACGTGGAGCGGTGGAAGTACCTGCCCACGGCCCAGCAGCCCAACTGGAGCCGCCCCGCCGAGCGCGACCTCGCCTGCCGGACCCTCTCCGACGCCCCCGCCCTGGTCAGCCCCCGGGAACTCACTGCCCTGAAGGAGCAGTTGGCTCGCGTCGCCCGCGGCGAGGCCCGGATCCTGCAGGCCGGGGACTGCGCGGAGAGCTTCGCGGAGTACACCCCCGCCCACATCACCGCCAAGGCCGAGGCCGTCGGCGCCCTGGCCGAGCGGATGGGGCGGGGCAGCGGCCTCGGCGTGGTCGCGATCGGCCGGACCGCGGGCCAGTTCGCCAAGCCCCGCTCGGACGGCTTCGAGGAGGTCGCCGGCCTGCGCCTGCCCGTCTTCCGCGGGCACCTGGTCAACGGCGAGGGGGCCACACCGGCGGAGCGCCGCAACGCCCCCGAGCGGATGCTGCGCGCCTACGAGCTCTCGGCCGGGGCGGCGGCGCAGCTCGCGGCCGCGGCGGCGGCCGACGGGCGCCGGATCTGGACCAGCCACGAGGCCCTGGTGATGGACTACGAGGTGCCGCTGGTGCGCTACCACGACGCCGAGGGGCAGTGGTTCCTGGGCTCCACGCACTTCCCGTGGATCGGCGAGCGCACCCGCGACGTCCGCGGCGCGCACGTCCGGCTGCTGTCCAGCCTCGCCAACCCGCTCGCCTGCAAGGTCGGCCCGACCGCCTCGCCCGAGGAGGTGCTGGAGCTGTGCCGGCTGCTGGACCCGGAGCGGGAGCCGGGCAGGCTGACCCTGATCGCACGTATGGGCCACCGGGCGGTGGAGGACCGGCTGCCGGCCCTGGTGCGGGCGGTGAAGGACGCCGGGCACCCGGTGGTGTGGATCAGCGACCCGATGCACGGCAACACCGTGAAGACGGCGGCCGGGGTCAAGACCCGGTACGTCGCCCAGGTCGCCGCCGAGGCGCAGGCGTTCGTACGGGTCCTGCGCGGCCAGGGGGTCGCGCCGGGCGGCCTGCACCTGGAGGCGGCCGCGGACGCGGTCACCGAGTGCGTAGGGGTCGACGTCGCCGACGAGCACGGGCTCGGCCGCTGCTACACCACCCTGTGCGACCCGCGGCTGAACCCGGTGCAGGCGAAGGAGGTCGTGGACCTCTTCAACGCCGCCTGACCGGGGCGGGAGACGACGGTGCCGGGCAGCGCGGCTGCCCGGCACCGTCGGCCCGTACCCGGGCGGGAGGAGAAGGAGGAAGAAGAGGCGACGGACACGTCGAAGGGAGGAAGGAGGCAGGCACGTACGACGGGGCACGGCCCGTGACGAACCGACACCAGTTGACGAGGAGCTCCAACATGCGTGGTGAACTCTTCCACCCGGAGCGGGGAGAGATCTCCCTGGACAAGGTCCTGCATGCGCTCAGCGATCCGATCCGCCGGGACATCGCCCGTACGATGCACCGCGACGGTCCGTGCATCTGCGGCCAGCTCAGCTATCCCATCGCGAAGTCGACGCTCTCGCACCACCTGAAGGTGCTGCGGGAGTCCGGTCTGATGCGGACCGAGATCCGGGGCACCTCCCGGGTGATCTCGCTGCGGCGCGAGGACATCGAGGCCCGCTTCCCCATGCTGCTCGACGCCGTGCAGGTGACGGCGCCGGCGCCCGAGGAAGCCGCCGCGGTCGGCTGAGCCGACCGGTCGGCCCGGCCGACCGGCAAAGGCCGGGGTGCGGCGGTGGATCCGTGGTGGATCCACTGCCGCACCCCGGCTGTGTTTTCGAGGTGTCGAGGTCAGTGCGGGAGCCGGGAGGCGGTGTACGCGGCCGAGGCGAGGGTCATGTGCCGGTGCCAGCCGACGAAGGAGCGGCCCACGAAGTCCCGCAGCCCCACCTGGTCCCCGGTGCGGGCGAAGTCCCGGGCCACCCGGCGGGTCAGCTTGGTCAGCCGGAGCAGGGCACTGGTGCGCACGCGTACCAGGTCGGTGATCCAGACCTGGCTGGGCGTGCGGTGCGGGGACTTCCACTCGCCGAGCAGCAGGAGGGTGCGCCCACGGGACGGGGAGCTCCCTGGCACGCGGACCCGGACCGCGGCGGCCAGCGAGGTGTTCGGCCGCGGGTCGCCGCCCGGGTCGGCCCATTCCACTTGCTGGCGCAGGGCCTTGGCCGATTCGAGGATCCCGGCGGCGGTGCGCTCCGCGGCTCCGAGCCCGACGAGGGCCGGGTCGGCGATGGTGAGGCGGGTGTCGGCGCTGATCCGGGCGAGGACGGGCAGTCCGGCGGCGGAGAGGCGGTCCATCACGCCCCAGTCGCGGGTGTCGCGCAGGTCGGCGAGGACGGGCCGGGGCTGTGCGCCCCAGCGCCGTACGGGTTCCAGGACGGTCTCGGCGGCGCAGTCCTGCAGGCTCTGCACGGCCGCGGAGACGGGGATGTCGGCCCGGGTGCGGCGGTTCTCGTCGCGCAGCCAGGCCGCGGGGAGGAACAGCCGCCAGTTGACGGGGGCGCTCATGTGCTCGGACACGTACCAGGCGCCGAAGGCCTGCTGCCCGTGGACGGTCTGGCCGAGCCTGGGTTCGAACCAGCGGTCCACGCCGACGGTGTTGTCGCCGGCCTTGAGGATCGGCATGGACTGCAGGACCACCGCCCGCGGCGGGGCCGCGGCCTCGACGAAGCCGGCGAGGGCGGCGCGCATGGCTGCGAAGTCCCAGGTGGAGGAGGCGATGAAGTGGTGCAGGCCCTGTTCCTCGTCGGGGACGCCCAGGCAGGTGGCCATGTTGCGGACGGACTTGCGGCCGCGGGCGGTGAGCAGGCCGCGCAGGTACAGCTCGCCCTTCTCGCGCTGGTCGCGGCGGCGGAGGGAGGAGAACAGGGCGGTGCGCAGCTCGTCCTGCCCGTCCGCCGGCCGGTGTGCCGCCGCGGCGGCCACCGTCCCGTTCGCCGCCGCTGTCTGCCGAAGGCTGATGGTGCTCACAGTTCGTTCCCCCTGATCGACTGGACTGACCCCAGAAAAACATTCCTTCGCAAAGGTTTCAATTGGCCATCGGAAGTTCCGATAACGGGGACGGGGTCGGGGCGGCGGATCAGGGGGCCTTCGGGCGTCCGGTCAGGCCCGATGCGTCACGGTCGCCGTCACGGTCACCGCCCCAGCACCGCGCGGGCGTATGCATCGGCCGCGGCAGCCGGCTGGAGGGCGGCGTGGGCGGCGACGGCGTGGACGTCGCGCCAGAAGCGCTGGAGTTCCCCGTCCTCGCCGAGCGCCTGGGCCCCTCCCTGGCGCAGCAGCCGCTCCACGGCCGTCACCAGCAGGTCGGCGGCGGTCGTGCAGTCGCGCAGGTTGGCCGCCACCAGGAGTTCGGTGACCGGCTCGGCGTCTGCGCGGCGGGCCGCCTGCGCCAGCAGCAGCCGGGCCGCCTCGATCTCGGCGGAACTGCGCGCGAGCACCTGCCGGACGGCCGGGTCCTCGGCCGCCGGCCGTCCTGCGGGGGTACGGCGGCGGCCGGTCAGCTCCGTCCAGGAGCGCAGCGCCCCCTGGGCCGCGCCCAGGGCGGGCGCACAGAAGATGAGGGCGGCCACCAGGGCGTAGGGGACCCGGTGGCAGCGCGCCGGGTCGGAATCGCCGTTGTCGCCGGTCAGGGCGTCGCGCAGGAACGAGCGGTGCCCGGGCACGAACAGGCCTTCGGTGGTGACGGAGTTGCTGCCGGTCGCGCGCAGCCCGGCACTGTTCCAGGTGTCCTCGATGCGCAGCTCCCGGCGCGGCACGGCGAAGATGCGGTAGCGCGGGCCCTCCATGGAGGCCAGCAGCACCCAGTCTGCGTGGTCCACGCCGCTGGCGTAGTTCCAGCGGCCGGAGAGCCGCCAGCCGTCGCCCTCCGCGGCGACCTCGCCGGCGGGCGGGACCACGGCTGCGGCGATCAGCGCGTCGGGGCCGGGCCCGTCCGACGCCCACAGCTCGTCCCGCCCCGCGGGCGGCAGGTAGGAGGCGAGCCGGCCGTGGGCTGCCGCCAGCGCCGCGCACCAGGCCGCGGAGGTGCAGTGGGCCCCCACGGCGGCGACCGCGTCGAGCAGTTCGGCGAAGGTTCCGGCGGCGCCGCCCCAGTGCTGCGGGACGAAGTGCCGGGCGAATCCGGCGTGCCGGATCGCCTCCGCCACCTCCGGTTGCAGGTTCCGCTTGCGCTCGGAGGCGGCGGCGTGGCGGGCCGCGGCCGCGGCCGCGCCGGCCGCGGCGGCGGAGAGGGAGGAGGTGGGGAGGGTGGCTGCGGTGCTCGTGGCGCTCATCGGGTGGCTCGGCTTTCGGAGTCGACGACTTGTCAGGACAGGGACGGAATGGAAAGAATTCATACAGGAATGTTTCTTACGAAAGGGGAGATGCCAATGGCGCAACAGGAACGGGCGTTGCGTACGTACGAGTCCGTACTGGACTCGGCTGCAGGGGAGTTCGCCCGGCGCGGTTACGCCGGCGCCAACCTGGACCGCATCGCAGCCGGCACCGGACTGACCAAAGGGGCCCTGTACGGGCACTTCTCCTCGAAGGGGGAACTGGCCACCGAGCTGTCACGGCAGTTCGAACACGGCTGGCACCGACTGCTGTCGGCGGCCGAGGACAGCCCGCAGTCCCCGCTGTGCACCCTGGACGCCCTGATGCTGCGCCTCGCCCAGCGCACGGAGCACGACGTCCGGTTCCGGGCCGGCATGCGGCTGGCCGTCGAGGAGGCGTGCGTCCGCGACGACCTGCCCGCCGCGCACCACCGGCTCGCGACGCTCGTGAGCCGCCTGGTGCGGGACGCCCAGCAGGCGGGCGAGCTCTGCCGGCAGCACTCCCCCGAGACCCTGAGCAGGCTGACCCTCGCCCTGCTCCACGGCCTGCACACGGGGACGGGCCGCAAGTCCGTGCCGCCCGACCACAGCCGCGCCCTGTGGGAGGCCTTGAGCGCGCCCTGGCGCACCCGCCCCGGCGTCCGGCGCTGCTCGGCGCAGCCCGTGGCTCACCGGGCCGTCGCCGGCGCCCCCGGCTGACGTTCCCGCACCCCGGGCAGCAGCTGCCAGCCCGCACGCCGGGCGTGCTCGTGCAGTACCGGGTCGTCGCCGACCACCACGGGCCGGCCCACCGCGCGCAGCAGCGGCAGATCGCTGGCGTGGTCCCCGTACGCATGGCAGTCCTGCGGGTCGGCGGCCAGCGACCGCATCAGCGCCCGGGCCCGTACGGCCTTCTCCTCACCGATCACCGGGGTGGACACCTCGCCGGTGAGGACGCCGTCCACCACCTCGGGGACCGTGCAGAGCACGCGGTCGACCGAGAGCGCGGCGGCCACCGGGCCCGCGCAGGGGGCGAAGGAGCCGGACACCAGCACGGTGGTGTCGCCGGCCAGGCGGTGCCGCCGCAGGGCGGCCACGGCCGGGGGGTGGAACAGCCCCCCGCGCGCCAGCTCCCGCCGGAACCAGGCCCGACCGGTCTCCTCCAGCCTCTGCGGCGAACAGCCCCGGAAGTGGCGGTAGTAGGCGCGGTTGAGCTCCTCCCTGGGCACTCCGGCCGCGGCGCGGCCCAGCAGTTCCTGCCGGGCCCGCCGGAAGCGCTCCGGCGGGGCCCCTTCCGCCGCCCAGTGGAAGTCCAGATAGCCGAGCATGCTCTTGGTGCGGATGAGCGTCTCGTCCAGGTCGAAGAAGGCCGCGGCCGCCGCCGGACGGCCCGCCCCGGCCCCGCCCGTCCCGCCCGTCACCCTGCCCGTCATCCCGCCTTCCTCGTCAGGGCCCGGGGGCGGGACGGCTCGGGCGCGGATGCGGACACGGGCGCCGACCTGGGCGTGCACGCGTGGCGCACCTCGTTGCGCACCGACTCCACCATGTGCAGGATGTGCTCCCCGCGGCGCTGGAGCAGCAGGCCGGCCTGGGTCAGCTCCAGGGGGTAGCGGCCCCGCCGGCGCAGGAGCACCACCCCCAACGAGGCCTCCAGGCTGCGGACCTGCTCGGTCACGGTCGACTGTGCGCAGTGCAGGACCGCCGCGGCCCGGGTGATGCTGCGCTCGCGGGCGACGACGCGGAAGGTGCGCAGGTGCTGGAGGTCCATTCAGGCCGCCGCACCTTCGCGGAGGGCGGCTCCGTGGAGGCCGGCCTCGCGGGCCTGGGCGCCGGTGCGGGCCGCCGGGCGGTGCCCCACCCTGGCCCGGGCGAGGGTGCGGCCGTCCTGGACGGCCGCGAGGAGCACCTCGGTCACACCGGCCGGGTACGGGGACTGCGGCTCCGCTTGCGGCTCTGCCTGCGGTTCCGCTTGCAGCTGCGGCCGACCCGTCGCGGTGATCCGGACCGGTGCGTGCAGCTCGCCGAACACGTCGAAGGTGACTTCGCAGGTGACCAGTCCGCCGGCCGGCCGGCGGCCGAGCAGCGCGTGCCCCGCCTGCCGGAACGCCTCGACGAGCAGCATGCCGGGAACGTGGTCGGAGGGGTGCTCGAAGAAGCCGACGTGGCCGGTGTCGACGTGCAGCCGCCAGGAGTCGCTCCCGGCGCCGTCGGCGTCCTCGGCCAGCACCACGTTCTCGGCGCCCCCGGACCGGCCCACGGCGTGCTGCGGAAGCCTCGGGCCGGGCGTCGGGGTGAGCTGCCGGGCCCCGGGCCCGGCCTCGGACGGTGCGCCGCCGCGGTGGCGGAGCTTGAGGTACAGCGCGTCGTCCACCGCCATGAACCCCAGGGAGGCACGGGCACAGCGGCGGCCCTCCACCTCGACCACGACGTCGAGGGTCCCGCCGAACCTCGTCTGCGTGCGCCGGCTGTGCTCGGTGAAGGCGATGTCCAGGACGACCCGCGGGGGCGCCGGACGCGTGACCAGCGCTTCCGGGTCCTCGATGCGGAACGCCAGGTCGCGGATGACGAAACGGTGGTCGAGCGGGACCCCGTAGTACGTGTGGCTCAGGTAGATGCCGGCCTGACGGATCGTCTCGGCGACCAGCACCGGGTCCTGGAGGCCCTCCGCGGTCGGCTGGTAGAGGCCGTGGCCGCGGGGCCACTGGGCGGCGACCCGGAAGACTCCGGGGCTCACGCGGCGGGCGTCGGTGAGGAACACCTCCGCCACCGAGGCCCGGTGGACCAGGCTGCGCGGCACCGTCTGGTCGAACCTGAGCCCCTCCTCCGTTCGCACCCCCCGTCCGGACATGTCCGAAACGACACCCTCGCGGCCCATCGACTTTGGGGCCGCCTCCCGTTCGAGCAGCGACGTCGACTGCATGATCATCCCCCGTCCATACGGCCTCCGACATGCGGAAACCATGATCGATCACTCGGCGCTGTAATATACCTTTCCGAAGGTTTCTATCAAGGGAACGACGGGAAACGAGGGTGAGGGGGCTCCCGTGGGGAGCGCACTGGCGGCCGAGAGCGATCGGTGCCGATGTCAGGAGCACGACGAGGGAACGCATGTGAAAGAGCTTCAGTACGAGGACGGTCTGCTGGAGGGCGTCGGCGGCAGGCCGGAGGGCAGCAGGCAGGAACCCAGGCAGGAGCCCAAGCAGGAGCGCGCCCGCCGCACCCGGGACCGGATCCTCCAGGCCGCCGCGGAGATCTTCGCCGTGCGCAGCTACCCCACCGTGACGCTCCAGGACGTCGCCGACCGGATGGGGATGACCAAGGGGGCGGTGTACTTCCACTACAAGAACAAGGAGGCCCTGGCGGTCGCGGTCGTCGAGGCCCACTACGTCCACTGGGGAGCCCTGGTCACCGAGACCGTCGCGGAGACCACCGCCCGCGAGCTCTCCCCGCTCCAGCGGATCCTCGCCGTCCTCGACCGCGTGGTGGACGCCTTCCGGCACGACGTGCTGATCCAGGCGGGCGCCCGGCTCCAGCTGGAACGCGCCCTGATCCAGGCCGAGCTGCCGCGCCCGTACCGGGGCTGGATCGCCATGCTGACGGAGCTGGCGACCGAGGCGGACGCGGCCGGCGAGCTGCGCGAGGGCGTCACGCCGACCGCGCTGGCCCATGTGATCGTCTCGTCCGTCTTCGGCATGCAGCACATCTCCGACACGCTCACCGGCCGGACCGACCTGATGACCCGCTACAAGGAACTGCGACCCTTCCTGCTGGCGGGAGCGGCGGCCACCGCCGCCGCCGGCCGCCCTTGAGCACTCCGGCGGGACCCGGGGTGAGCGGGTCGGGTGGGGCCCTGTACGAAGGGGGCGTGAACGAACGGAACCAGCACGCGACCGTACGCGTGTTCATCGCCCTCGCCCCGCCCGACGAGGCGAAGCAGGAGCTGGAGCGGGAACTGCGGCCCGCCTACGAGGCGTACCGGCGCATGCGGTGGAACCGCATCGAGGACTGGCACATCACCCTGGCGTTCCTGGGCGAGCTCCCGGTCGCCGCCGTCCCGCGGCTGCGGCCGCCGCTCGCGGAGCTCGCTGCGGCCCGCCGGCCGGTACGGCTGGCGCTGCGCGGGGGCGGGCACTTCGACGAGCGGGTGCTGTGGAGCGGGATCGAGGGCGACCTCGACGGGCTGCACCGGCTCGCCACCGACGTCCGCGCCCTGGTCAGGGAGTGCGGTGTCTCCTTCGTGGAGCGGCCCCTGCGGCCCCATCTGACGCTGGCCCGCTCCCGCCGCGACGATTCCACCAGCGTGGTGGAGGCCGCCGCCTCGCTCGCCGGCTTCGCCGGCCGCGGATGGGAGGCGGAGCGGCTGCACCTGGTCGGCAGCAACTTCGGGCGCGGGCCCGGGCCGATCCGCTACCGCGACATCGAGGCGTGGGAGTTCGGCGCCGGGCCGGGGACCGGCGCGCCGGGGACCGACGGGGCGAGCCCGTCCGTCTCGTCGGCGCGGGGGTCGGAAGCCGGCGCCGGGTAGGGTCGCGATCATGGACACGACGATGACGACCCGGGACCGGCAGCCGGTCGTCCTGGGCGTGGCGGACCTGGCCGCCGATCCGGGCCTCGCGGCCGAGCTCGACGCCGAGGCTCCCCGGATCCTGGGCGATCTGGTCCGCGCGGGCGCCGCACTCGGCTGGATCGATCCCCCCTCGCACGACGAGGTGGCAGCCCTCGTCGGCCGGGTCACGAGCGCCGTACGGGACGGGGACGGGGCCCTGCGCGCCGCCTTCCTCGACCGCCGGCTCGTCGGGCTGGGCTACTGGCTGCGCCATGCCAGGCCGACGCACCGGCCGCACGCCGATCTGGAGAAGCTCGCCGTGGCCGGCGCCGCCCAGGGGCACGGCATCGGCCGCGCGCTCACCGGCGCCCTGATCGCCGATGCCCGGAGCGCGGGCATCGAGGTCCTCACCCTGGACGCCCGCGGGGACAACGAGCGCGCCCTGGGCCTCTACCGCTCCCTGGGCTTCACCGAGTACGGCCGCCTGCCCGCCTACGTCGCCGTGGGCGAACTCCGCTACGACAAGGTCTTCTACATGCTGGACCTGCGTCACCACGGCTGAGAACGCCGGTCCTCCGGCCGACTGCGGTGTCAGTGCGGAGCGTTAGCTTCCGAGCATGTTCATGTCGATCACGGCACAGCTGCGCGCCTCCGTCCCCCTGCCGGGCGGGGAGGCGCTGATCAACGGATTCGCCTTCGAGAGCCGCGGGAGCGGGTCGCAGCGCGCCCTGCTCCGCAACGGGGCGGAGCTGGAGGTCTACGACTTGTCCGAGGTGTTCGCCGGGGAGCGGGCGCCGACCGCGGTCTTCCCGGCGCCCTGGGTCTGGGACCGCTGGGTGCCCTCCGTCAGCCCGGACGGGTCCTTCGCCGTGTTCTCGGGCCAGCGTGCGGTACGGGCCGTGGGCGCGGACGGCGTGGCGCTGTGGGAGTACCGGCACGGCTGCTGGGGGCCGGAGCTGGGGCACGCGCACACGGGGGACGAGCAGGAGGTCTGCCGCGGTCTCGAGCACGGCTCCTGCCGGGTCTCCGACGACGGGCGGCTCGTCTGGGCCCACGTGGTGATCGAGGAGGACGAGTACTGGGTCGTCCTGGACGCCCGGGACGGGCGGGAACTGGCCCGGCTGCCGCTGGACGGCGCGGCCTCCGGATCGAACCACCTCTCCCACCCGGACGGGACGCACATGGCCCTGTGCATCGGCATGGGCCAGGACGGCATCCTGCTGTACTGGGCGCGCTGGGACGGCGCGGAGCTGACCGCCTGGGACCCGGACGGGACGACGGACCGCATCCTGATCGACGTGCACGCGGGCCATGCCGGGTTCCTCACCGTCCAGCACTACGGGGCGGACCTGGAACTGCACGCCCTGGACGGCTCCGTGCTCGCGCAGGGCAGACCGGGCGAGGACGGGTCCTGCTGGGACTACTGGTGCGGCTTCGTCGATGCCGACACCGTGATCGCCGCGGCGGAGGACGGCCCGCACCGGCTGCTCGACGCCCGCACCCTTCAGGTGCGCGGGGCCGTGGCCTATCCCGCGGAGCCGGTCGAGGGCGGCGTACGCCCGCTCGGCGACGGGACCTGGCTCACGTACGACACCGCGAGCGGGACGCTCAACCGCTGGACGTGCGCAGCCTGACCTCGTCCCACGGGGCGCTGCGGGTGAAGTACGTGTCGTACAGCTCCTGGACGTCCAGGAGGGATTCCGGCGGGACCTTGCCGTAGGCGATCCGCTCCAGGTGGCGGAAGTACTCGAAGCGCTCCACGCCGGGGGTGATGACGATGAGGATGTCGGCGTTCTCGCCCGGGGCCGCGGCGAACGCGTGGTCCAGGCCCGGCGGGACGACGACCAGGTCGCCGCGTTCGGCGGTGACCACCTGGTCGCCCGAGAGGAGTTGGGCGGTGCCGTCGAGCAGGTAGAACAGCTCGGCGGAGCGGGAGTGGTGGTGGGGCGCGGCGCCGTTCGCGCCGTCGAGCAGGGTCACGCGCTGCGTGGACAGGTGGCCGCCGGTGGAGCTGCTGTCGGCGAGGAGGCGGAGGGTGGTGGGGCCGGCGCCGAGGGTTTCGGCGTCCACCGAGCGCACGACCACCGAGGAGTCGAAGATCAGGGACATGGCTGGGGACTCCTGTTCAGTGGGTGGGGGCCGGGGTCGTGGCCGGGGCTGTGTGGTGCTTCGTCGAGCGGCGGTGCTCGCGCAGGAGGAGGGCCGCGGTCAGGGCCACGGCCGCGGCGGTCGCCCCGTGGATGCCGTACGCGGCGCCGGCGGGGCCGCCGCTGGCCAGCACGATCGCCATGTCGCCGGCCGGTACGCAGACGATGGCGGCCATCGCCCAGCCGAGCGCGCGGCGCTGTCCGGTCAGGAGCAGGGCCAGGATCACCAGGCCCGTCGCGATGTCGCGGACCCCCTTGACCGCGAGGAAGGCGGTGCCTTCGTCCCGGGGCCAGGTCGGTACGCCGAAGTCGGGTGCGTTGGCCTGGGGTGCGAGCAGGTAGGCGAGGCCGACGTACAGGATGAAGGCCCCGCCGACGGCGGCGAGGGCGGTGGTGAGGTGCTTCAGGGTCATGTCGTCTCGTTTCCGGGGAGTCGTCGGGGTGGGGCGGTGTGGAATGGTCGTCAGGGGGATGTGCGCAGGGTTCGGGTCGTCCGGGCGTACGCGGGGCGGCCGATCGTGTGCCAGAGGAGGCGTACGGGGGGCGGCAGGGCGGCCAGCAGGGCCCTGCGCTCCGTGCGGTCGGCATCCTCCAGGGCCATGCCGAGGTAGTGGAGGAGCTTGGGCTTCGGGACGTGCGCGGCGAAGTCCTCGCCCATGCGGTTCCATTCGGCCGCCGTGAGGTACCGGGCGGCGAGCGGCAGGAGGGCGGCCTCCTCCTCGTCCAGGTGCTCCAGCAGGACGGCGCGGTGGTCGGCCAGCAGCGCTGTGAGCGTGTCCCGCGCCGCCTCGCCGGCCGCGGCCTCCCAGGCCGGCAGGGCGGCGTCGGCCGCGGCGAGGGTGGCGGCCACCCGGTCGTGCTGGGCCTCCATGCGCAGGACGACGTCGGCCTCGAGGTCGACGCGGGCCAGCAGGGGCGGCCACAGGTGGGCGTCCTCGGCGGTGTGGTGGTGGTGCAGGCCGAGCCGGTAGGTGCGGAAGTGGTCGGCGAGGAGGCGGGCCCGGGCGGTGTCCCCCGGGGCGACCGCGGCGACCAGCTCGACCAGCAGGCGCGCCTCGCGGCGCAGACCGCGGTGGACGACCACCATCTCGTGGGTGCGGGGGCCGGCCGCGGCCGGTGCGTTCGGGCTCATGGAAGAACCGTCGCCGGCGGCTCATGGAGGCCTCGTGGCGTCCACTTGGAAACCGCTTGGAAGCAGCTCGAGCCCCGGGCCGGAACCTGTTCCCCCGCCGCTCTTGCCTTCTACGGTGGCAGATCATGGTCTCCCTGCGCGTACTCGGGTCCTTCACGGCCGAACGGGACGGCGAGTGGCTCCCGCTCGGCGGCCACCGGCAGCGGTCGGTGCTGGCCCTGCTGGTCGCGGCCCGCGGCCGGACCGTCTCGGCCGAGCGGATGATCGAGGACCTGTGGCAGGGAGCCGCGCCCGCCCGGGCCATGGCCTCGCTCCAGGCGTACGTGTCGAACCTGCGGCGGCTGCTCGAGCCGGGGCGTGCCCCGCGTACGGCGGCGCGGCTGCTGGTGACCTCGCCGCCCGGGTACGCGGTGCGGCTGCCCGAGGACGCGGTCGACGCATGGCGCTTCGAGCGGCTCGTCGGCGAGGCGCGGCAGCAGTACGCGGACGAGCCGGGGGCGGCCGGGGAGCTGCTGCGGGAGGCGCTGGCGCTGTGGCAGGGAGCGGCGTACGCGGAGGTGGCCGACGAGCCGTGGAGCCACGGGGAGATCCTGCGGCTGAACGAACTTCGCGCTTCCGCACGGGAGTTGGAGCTGTCGGCCGGGCTGCGGGGCGGGGACCGCGCCCGGGTCGTCGCGCAGGCGGCGCTGCTGACCCGTGAGGAGCCGCTGCGGGAGGAGGGCTGGCGGCTCCACGCACTGGCCCTGTGGGCCGAGGGCCGCCAGGCCGACGCCTTGGCGGCCCTCCGCCGCGCCCGGGAGGTCCTGGCCCAGGAGACGGGCCTGGACCCGGGCACGCCCCTGGTCACCCTGGAACGGGCGGTCCTGGCCCAGGACCTGCAGTTCCTGGAACGGGCCACGGACCCCGCCCCGGCCCTCGCCGCCGGGCGCCCGGGCGCGGGTGCGGGCATGGGGGCAGACGCAGGCACGGGCACCACCACGGGCGCGATGACGCCGGCGCGCTCCGGGGTGTTCGTGGGACGGGATGCGGAGCTTGCGGCGTTGGAGGCGGCGGCCCGGCGGGTGCGTGGCGGCGGGCCGGGCGTCGTGCTGGTCACCGGGGAGGCGGGGGTCGGGAAGACCGCGCTGCTGGGGCGGTTCCGGGAGCGGCTGCAGGACGAGGGGTGGCTCGTCGCCGTCGGGCGGAACACCGACACGGAGGGCGCGCCGCCCGCGTGGGCCTGGGCGGAGGCGCTACGGGAGGTCGCCGCCGTCACCCCGCCCGGCACGGGAGCGGCCGCCGTGCTCGCGCCGTTGCTCCACGACGGCCTGCCCGAGCAGGACGCGGCGGCCGCGCCGGGCCCTCCCCGGGACGGCGCACCGGTCCCGCCCGGGGACGGCGTACCGGCCGCACCGGGCCGGGCCGGACACGGTGCAGCGGGTGCCGTCGGGGGCGGCGGGACGACCGCGGCCGGGTGGGGGGATGCGGGCCCGGCCCGGGATGCGGGTGCCGCTCGGGATGTGGCTGCCGCTCGGGATGTGGCTGCAGGTCGGTTTCTCCTGCGGCGGACCGTGTGGGGGTGGGTCGGGACGGTGGGTGTCTCACGGCCGCTCTGCATCGTGCTCGACGATCTGCACTGGGCCGATGCCGAAAGCCTGGCGCTGCTCGCCGGGGCGGCCGAACTGCCGGCCGACAGCCGTGTCCTGGTGGTGTGCGCGCACCGGTCCGACGAGGTCTCGGGGGCGCTCGCCGACACGCTGGCCGTGCTGGCCCGCCGTTCGCCGCTGCGGCTGCCGCTGCCCGGTCTGGCCGCACCGGCCGTCGCCG
The DNA here is from genome assembly GCF_040645035.1 of Streptomyces sp. NPDC046876. Lineage (NCBI taxonomy): Bacteria > Bacillati > Actinomycetota > Actinomycetes > Kitasatosporales > Streptomycetaceae > Streptomyces > Streptomyces sp. NPDC046876. The sequence continues at coordinate 111,938 of NZ_JBEYXK010000003.1, forward strand.
AGGTGGTCCGCTCGCTGGGCGTGCCCGAGGCCGATCCCGAGACGGTGGCCGCGCTCACCGAGCGGACCGGCGGCAACCCCTTCTACGTGCGGGAGAGCGCCCGGCTGCTGGCGGGCGAGGGCGCCCTCGTCGCGCTGTCGGAGGTGCCCGAGGGCGTACGGGACGTACTGCGGCGGAGGCTGCGGCGGCTGCCCGAGGAGGCGGTGGCGGTGCTGCGCCTGGCCGCGGTCGCCGGACGGGAGGCAGAGGTCGAGGTGCTCGTCGGGGCCGCGGATGCCGGGGAGGACGCGGTGCTCGGCGCGCTGGAGGCCGGCCTGGTCGCCGGGCTGCTCCTTGAACCGTCGCCCGGGCGCGTCCGGTTCGCCCACGCCCTGGTCCGCGACACCCTGCTGGCCGACCTGAGCGCCCTGCGCGCCGCCCGCATGCACGGGCGGATCGCGGCCGCGCTGGAAGGCGCCGGCTCGCACGACGTGTCGGGCCTCGCCCACCACTTCGTGCGGGCCGCCTCCTCCGCGACCGCGGCGAAGGCGGTGGAGTACTGCGTACGGGCCGCCGGCCTGGCCGAGGCGCGCCACGCCCACGAGGCGGCCGCCGCCCTCCTGGCTGACGCGGTCGACGCCTTCGGGCGCGTACCGGCGGGAGCGGGCGGGGACCGGGACGGGGAATGCAGCGTCCTGCTGGGCCGGCTGACGCGCGCGCAGGTGCGGGCCGGGGCGGTCATGGCCGCCCGCGCGACGCGCCGCACGGCGATCGACCGTGCGGTCGCCGCCTCCCGCGACGACCTGCTGGTCCGCGCGTTCACGTCCTGGCCGGAGCCGGTGCCGTGGCAGTCCCGCCCGTACGGGATGGTCGACCGGCCGGTGGTGGAGCTGCTGGAGCGCCTGCTGCAGCGGCCCGGCCTCGCCCCGGACCTGCGGTGCCGGCTGCTGCTCGCGTACACCGTCGAGCTGTCCGACGAGCGGCTGCCCGCCGTCCTCGCGGCGGCGCGCGAGGCCGTCGCCCTGGCGGCCGGGCAGGCCGACCCGGTGCTGCGGGCCTCGGCTCTCGCCGCGCTCGCCCGGGAGCTCGACGCGGACCTCCAGTGGCGCGAACGGGAGGAGCTGGGGCGGGAGCTGGAGGAGCTCGCCGCCGCGCACGACCTGCCGGTCCACCGCTGGTACGGCCTGTTCGTCCGGTCCACGGCCGCGGCGGCCCGCGGCGACGTCCGCGGTGTCCGGCGGCTCGTCGACGCGTACGCGGAGCTCGCCCGTACGTACGCCCTGCCGGGGCCCGCTGCGGTCTGTGCCTGCGTGGAGGCCACGCTCGCGCACGTCGCCGGCCGCACCGGGGAGGCCGAGCAGGGATACCGCCGGGCCGCCGCCCTGATGGCCCGCCAGGGCTCGCCCCACGCCGAGGGGTACCTCGCGATCGCCCTCACCACGCTGCGGGCGGGCGAGGGAAGGCTCGCGGAGTGCGTACCCGCGGCCCGGGAGGCCTTCACGCGGTACGGGCCGTTCGCCGCGGACCTGCTCGCGGCGGCGCTGGCCGCGGCGGGCGAGCGGGAGGAGGCGCGCGCGGTCCTGGACCGGGCCGGGCCGCTGCCGGCCAACTACTTCTTCAGGGTGTTCGGGAGCCTGCGGGCGGCGACGCTGGTGGCGCTGGGTGAGCGGGAGGGCGCCGCGCAGCTGTACGCGCAGCTGCTGCCGTACCGGGACGCCCCGCCGCCGTCCTCGGGGTTCACGGTGGCGACCCGGCCGGTGGCGTACGCGCTCGGGGAGCTGGCACTGCTGCTCGGGCGTCCGGCCGAGGCCGCCGCGCACGCCGAGCGGGCGGCCGCCATCACCCGCCGGTGGAAGGACGTCGCGCCCCCGACTGCCCGCCTCTGACCTGTCCACTGCTCGAATGTCGGGCCGCTTATCGAACGTTCAAGCCTTTCTGGTACCACTTCAAGCCATGAAGAAGATCACCAGAAGACAGGCCCTGGGCTTCGCCGTCGGCGCGGCCGCCGTGGTCGGCCTGTCCGCCTGCTCGTCCTCCAAGGCCCCCGCCACCGCGGCCATAGGGGCCGAGGCCTCGGCCTCCCCCTCGGTCCCCCCGTTCACCCTGCCTTCCGGCGGCATAGACGAGGTGTACGAGGGGCACCGGATCCAGATCACCCTCGGCGAGGGCGGCCAGCACGGCGGCCACCACCTGCCCGCCATGCCCGTCGTCAAGATCGACGGCAACGAGCTGCACATCATGCGCAACGCCGACGGCAGTTGGGTCAGCGTCGTCAACCACTACGAGACGTTCCCCGACCCCATCGCGGCCGCCAAGGCGGCCATCCGCGACCTCCAGGGCACCCAGCTCGCCCCGTTCGGCCCCCACGAGGGTGGTAGCACGTCGTGACCGTCCGCAAGAACCAGGCCACCCTGACCCCCGCGGAGAAGCGCGCCTTCACCAACGCGGTGCTCGAGCTCAAGCGCAACGGCACGTACGACAAGTTCGTCTACGCCCACAACAACTTCCTGCTGAGCGACTCCGACTTCGGCGAGCGCGTCGGCCACCGCAGCCCCTCGTTCCTGCCGTGGCACCGCCGCTTCCTGCTGGACTTCGAGGCGGCGCTGCAGCGGGTGGACCGCAACGTCACGCTTCCCTACTGGGACTGGACCGTGGACCGCAGCCCCACCTCCTCCCTCTGGGCCGCGGACTTCCTCGGCGGCACCAGCCTGGCCCGCGACGGCCAGGTCCTGGACGGGCCCTTCGCGTTCTCCGGAGGCAAGTGGGCCATCACGGTCGGCGTGGACCGGCGTACGTACCTGAGGCGCACGCTCGGCGCGGGCGGCACCCAGCTGCCGACCAAGGCCGACGTGGACGCCGTGCTGGCCATGCCCGTGTACGACGCGGCGCCCTGGAACAGCTCCTCCAACAGCTTCCGCAACCACCTCGAGGGCTGGCGCGGCGTCAACGTGCACAACCGGGTGCACGTGTGGATCGGCGGGCAGATGGCCTCCGCGGCCTCCCCCAACGACCCGGCCTTCTGGCTGCACCACGCCTTCATCGACAAGCTGTGGGCGGAGTGGCAGCGCCGGAACCCCAAGTCCACGTACCTGCCGGCCGGGCGGACGGCGAACGTGGTCGACCTGCACGGCACGATGCGCCCGTGGAACAACGTGACTCCGGCCGATCTGCTGGACCACCGGAAGTTCTACACCTTCGACACCGAGGGGGCCGCGGGTGCCCCCGCGGCCCCGCAGGCGTCGGCGCCCCCGGCGGGCCAGGCCCCGTCGGCGCGCCCGCAGGCCCCGCAGGCCCCGGCGCCGAGCGCCCCCGGGGGCTACTAGCCGCGTCACCCGTGCCGCGTCACCCGTGCGCGAAGGCCGGTGTCCCTCCCGGGACACCGGCCTTCGGGCTGTGCGGGACCGCGGGCTGCGCGGCCGCGGGGTCAGGCGGCGAGCTGGGGCTCCGGGGCCTTGGCGCCGGGCTTCCCGGTGTCCCGCATGACCAGGGTGGCCAGCAGGGCGGCGGCCAGGACGCCGGCGGCGCTGATGGTGAAGGTGGTCGCCATCGAGGAGGTGAAGGCCTCGCGGGCGGCCTGGATCAGGCCGGGCTCACCGTGGGCCGCGGCCAAGGCCCCGGCGATGGACTGCTTGGCCTGCTCGGGGGCGCCGACCGGCATCTCGTCGGCGTAGCTGCTGGTGAGCAGCGAGCCGAGGATCGCGATGCCGAGGGCGCTGCCGGCCTGCTGGATGGTGTCGTTGAGGGCGGAGCCGACGCCGGCCTGCTCCTCGGGGATGGTGCCCATCAGGGCGCCGACCGCGGCGGGCATGGCGAGGCCGGCACCGAGGCCGAGGAGGCCGAGGGCGACCGCGGGGACGGTGAAGCCGGTGTCGGCCGAGACGGTGGTCAGCAGGGCGAAGGAGGAGGCCATCACGAGCATGCCGGCCAGGATCAGGGGGCGGTTGCCGGCCTTGGCGGCGAGCGCGGCGCCGGCGCCGTTGCCGACGAGGGCGGCCACGGCCAGCGGGACGAAGGCGAGGCCGGCCTTGAGGGGCGAGTAGCCGAGGACGAACTGCAGGTACTGGGTGAGGACCAGGAGCAGGCCGCCGTTGCCGATCTGGACCAGGGTCAGGGAGAGCGAACCGCCGCTGAAGTTGCGGTTCTTGAAGAGGACCAGCGGGACCATCGGGGAGTCGGTGGTGTTCTCCCACACCACGAAGCCGATGAGCGCGGCGGCGGCGACGGCCAGGGTGAGGGCGGAGCGGCCGCCGAAGGCGCCGTGCTGCGGGATCTCGATGATCCACCAGACCAGGGCGGTCATGCCGGCGGCGGACAGGACGGCGCCCAGCGGGTCGGGCTTCTGCCAGGGACCCTTGGACTCCGGCATGAGGGTGAGGGCCGCGAGGACGGCGAGGGCGACGACGGGGACGTTGATCAGGAAGATCGAGTGCCAGGAGAAGCGGTCGATCAGGACGCCGCCGAGGACCGGGCTGCCGACGAGGCCGAGCATCGAGACCGAGCCCCAGGCGGCCATGGCCTTGGGCCGCTCCTCCTCGTCGAAGACGGTGATGAGGATGGAGAGGGTGGAGGGCATGATCAGCGCTCCGCCGACGCCCATCGCGATGCGGACGGCGATGACCTCGCCGGGGTCGGTGCAGAAGGTCGCCGCGAGGGATGCCGCGCCGAAGAGCAGCAGGCCGATCAGCATGATCCGGCGGCGCCCGAAGCGGTCGCCGAGGCTTCCGGAGGTGAGGAGGAGGCCGGCGAACACCAGGATGTAGGAGTCGAGGATCCACTGGGTGTCCTGGGCGCTCGCACCGAGGTCGGCGGTCATGGACGGGACCGCGACGGTCAGGGCCATGGAGTCGACGACGAGGACCAGGGAGCTCAGACACAGCACGACGAGGATCCACCAGCGGCGTGGGTTGCGGGTTTCCATGGGTGGTTCCCTTTCGGCTTCTCGGTGTGCACCGGCACCCTTCGCGTTGCGGCGGCGGGCGGGCGGTGCGTACGGCGTTCCTTCGTTGCGAACACTGTACGCATGATGGAACGGTGTACGCAAGACTGCTTTGGCGTACGCCGGACGCGTACGCTGTACGCAGCACAACCGGACGCCGGTCCACCGCATCCGATCCAGAAGGAGCAGCACCATGGCAGCCAAGGCGAACCCGCCGAACCCGCCGATCCCGTCCGTATGGGCCCGCCGGACGCGCGAGGCCGATCAGCCGGCGCTCAGCCGGGCCGCGATCGTGCGCGAGGCGGTCGCCATGCTCGACGCGGAGGGGGTCGAGGCGCTGAGCATGCGCAAGCTCGGGGCGCGGCTGGGGGCGGGGGCGACCTCGCTGTACCGGCACGTCGCCACCAAGGACGAGCTGATGGAGCTCGCGGTGGACGAGGTGTTCGGCGAGATGCCGGCGCCGGAGGCCGAGGGCCCGGACTGGCGGGCGGCCGCCGCCCGGGCGGCGGAGTCGTTCCGCGCGACGGTGCTGCGGCACCCGTGGCTGGCGTCGGTGCTGGGCCAGGCGGGGCTCGCCTACCTGGGCCCGAACCTCATGTCGTACTCGGAGCGGCTGGCGACGCTGGTCACGCGGGCCGGGTTCCCCGAGCCCAGCCGGGCCATCGACGCGCTGATGGCGTACGTCGTCGGGATGAGCACCACGGAGGCGGCCTGGCTGTCCACGGTGGCCCGGTCCGGTCAGAGCGAGGCGGAGTTCATCGGGCGGCTGCTGCCGGCGGCGCAGCAGGCGGCCGCCGGGCACGAGCACCTGGTGGAGGGGTACGCGGCCGCGGCGGCGGCCGATCCGGTGGAGACCCGGAACTCGAAGTTCGCGTACGGCCTGGAGGTCGTGCTCGACGGACTGGCGCTGCGGCTGGGGCGGTAGGGGCGGGGGTTCACGGGTTCACAGGCCGGCGAGGAACTCGCGGACCGCGGAGGCGAACCCCTCCGGGTCGGCCCGGTCGATGAAGTGGTCGGCGTCCAGGGGCCGGTACACCGTGCCGGGGCGGCGGGCGCACATGTCCCGGGCCTGCTCGGCGGGGAGGACCTGGCTGCGCAGGCCGTGGATCAGGAGCGCGGGGCAGTCGGAGCCGAGCCACTGCTTCCAGTGGTCGCCGTGGACGAGGTTCTCGGAGTCGACGGTGTCCTGCGGGTGGAACGGCAGCCGCCAGCCGGCGCCGTCGGGCAGCGGGCGCAGCACCGGCCCGAGGACGGCGGCGAGGGGGCCGCAGGAGGCGGCCAGTTCCTCGCGGGTGGGGGCGGTGTAGGGGAAGTCCAGCACGAAGGCGAGCGGGCTCGCGCCGTGGTCGGGGAGGTCCGCGGCGGTGTCGACGTTGATCAGCGCCTCGACCAGCTCCGGCCGTTCGGCGGCCAGGTGGTAGGCGTTGATCGCGCCGAGGGAGTGGCCGAGGAAGACCGCCCGGTCGATGCCGAGGTGGTCGAGGAGGGCGAGGAGGTCGGCGAGGTAGCCGGCGCGCGTGAACTCGGCGGCCCGGTCGGAGTCGCCGTGGCCGCGCTGGTCGGGGGCGATCACCCGCCACTCGGGGCCGAGCGCGGCCGCCAGGGCGCCGAAGGAGGCGCCTTCGGAGAGGTGGCCGTGCAGGGCGACGAGGGGGCGGCCGGTGCCGCCGAAGTCCAGGTAGGACAGGGTGCGGCCGTCGATGGCCAGGGTGGCGCGGGTGACGCGGGTGGGGTGGGCGGGGTGGGCGGGGTGGGCGGCGGTCATGAAGGTGCTCCTTCGATCCTGCGGGGGCTGTACGCCCCTGCGACGAGATCGACTATACGCATGTATATGACGGTTGTTCAATACGGTTGTATGGACAGGGAGTTCGCGGGTTGGCCGGTTCCTGTCGGGCAGTGATTACGGAGCGTCAGAGATCTCTTACGGTGGCGGGCGCCGTCAGACGACCGTCGAAGGAGATCCCGCATGGAGCGCATCCGTACCGACCTGAGGATCCGCGCCGTCCTCGCCGCCCTGGGTGTCACCGCCGTCCTCGGGGCGGCGCCCGCCGCCGCGGCCGAGCCCGTCGGGCAGGGGCAGGAGGCGCAGGCGGCCTCCGCTGCACGGCCGGCCGTGTGCAGCGGGGAGTTCGAGGGCGACAAGCGGCTCGGGGCGAAGTACCTGCCGAAGCACCGGCAGGAGCCGGTCGGGCCGCTGCTCGCGCACTACAAGCGCACCGGGAAGCTGTCCCCGGCCGACTTCCTGAAGAAGTACTGGGAGGGGCCGGCCGACACCGGCAGTTGGAAGTACCCGCCGAACGACGGGTTCGCCGAGGTCAACGGAGCCGTGGACAAGGCCCCCGAGGAACTGGAGCCGGGCGAGCGGCTGGACCGCTTCGGCTCCGAGTACGGCTCCTACCTGGCCCCGGCCGGGGACCCGTACGCCAAGCGCGCCCTTCCCCCGCAGAACCTGAACACCCGGGAGCCGGCCTTCCCGTGCGACTACCACGTGTATGAGGTGGTACGGCCGTTCACGGTGTGGGAGGGCTCGATAGCCCCGTGGTTCGAGCAGCCGGGCGGCGGCCGGCAGATCAAGCTGGATCCGGCCTTCCTGAACCCGGGTGAGGGGCAACGGCTGAACGTCAAGTGGCTGCTCGACCACGGGTACCTGGTCCGGGCGGTGTGAGCGGGCGGCAGGCGCTGGAGCGGGCCCTGCGGGCGGCCGGGGTGCCCGCCGGGCACTACCGGATCGAGGGCGTGCACGAACCGGCCCCGCCGCCGCCCGACTTCGTCTACCTGCGGGCGCGGGCCGGGGGCGGCTGGGAGACGGGCGTGTACGAGCGCGGGGTGTACGAGCCGATCGCCGCGCACGCCACGGAGGCGGAGGCCTGCGCCCACCTGCGCCTGCTGCTCGGCGCCGGCTGAGGCCGCAGGGGGCGGGGGCCGCGCCAACGGCCCCCGCCGGTGCGCGGGTCCGGACCGTCGGCTCCCCCGCGGGCGGCGGTGAATCTTCACGGTTGCGCCCTGTCGGCAGTATGCGCCGCGCGGACGTTGTTCAGGGCCGCGGGTTCTTCGTGAACGCCGGCGACTGGGCGGGGCGCGTGTGAGCTGCGGGGATCCTCCGGCGGAGACATTGTTCACGGCCGCGGGTCCCGGGCCGGGAATTGTTCAGGAGAGCGGATATTCGGCTGATGTCCGGAATACCGGCGTATGAGGGGCCGGTGTTGCCCGGGGTCCGGCTCGGGCATGGTGGAGGGGCGTCCGCAGGCCGTACCCGGCCGGCGAGCGGGCCCGTAGCGCCAACTGCGGGATCGCGCAGACGCGTTGCACCACCCTCCGGACCGTCGCTTTCCAAGGAGTCGTCGTCATGGTGGTTTCTGCATTTCCCCTTGTCCGCCCCCTGGGCCGGCCCTCCCCCGTCCTCGTGAAGATCCTCGTGGTCGTGGTGGTGGCCGTGGTGACCGCGGTGCTGGCCTGCCTCGGCCAGGACCCGGGTACCTCTCTCGCGGTGATCGTCATGGTCACCTCCACCGGGCTGGAGCTGGCCCGGCGGATCAGCGCCGACGTCCCCGACGCCGAGGACGCCGGCCACTCCGGGCGCGGCGGCCGGGCCGGTGTCGGGGCCGGGGTCCGGGCCGGGGTCCGGGCAGAGGTCCAGGCCGAGCGGCCCGGCCGGTAGCGGCATGGCCACGGGACGGCGGGGGCGGCCGCAACGCCCCCTCGACACCACCGTCCCGGCCCTGGCGGAGCTCGCGCAGCACCTGCGCGAGCTCCGTGCCGCGGCCGGGCTCACCCTGGACGACCTCTCCGCGACGACGCACTGGAGCAAGGGCGCCCTGAGCGCGGCCGCGAACGGGTGGCACCTGCCGCGCTGGGAGCTCGTCGAGGCCTGGGTCCTCGCCTGCGAGCCGGAGGCCAACGTGGACCTCTGGCGGGCCCGGCACGCGCGGGCCCGGGCGCAGCACCAGCGGATGCGCATCGCCCCGGCGGAGGCGGCCGGGGCTCCGGCCGGACCGGTGCCGGCGGCAGTGGCGGTGGCGGTGGCGGGCCCGGTGGACCCGGCCCCCGTACCCGCCCCGCGCGGGGCCGCCGAGCCGGCCGGCGGGCCGGGGCCCGGCTCGCTGGAACGGGACGCCTGGCGGACCCTCGCCGCGGACCGGCGGCCCTGGGGCGTCGTCGCCCATCCGGCGGCGATCCCCGTACGGTTCACCACCGTCGGACCGGATTTCACCGACACCGACACCGACACCGGGACCGGCTCGGCCGACCTCACCGGGCGCTACGACCAGATCGCGGAGGTCTTCGCCCTCACCGGCCGGCGGCGCCTGCTGATCCTCGGCGAGCGGGGCAGCGGCAAGACCCAGCTCGCCCGCCACCTGGGCACCCGGCTGCTCACCCAGGACGGCGCCGGCGCGGTCGCCGGCGGGGCCGTCCCGGTGCTGGTGTCGCTGCGCGGCTGGAACCCCGAGCGCGGGCCGGACAGCCTGTTCGCCTGGCTCGCCGACGCCCTCACCGGCTGCTCCCCCGAGGACGTGCGGACCCTGCTGGGCCGGCACCGCCTGCTGCCCCTCCTCGACGACTTCGACAGCCTGACGCTGCGGCAGCGGGCGCGGGCCCTGAGCATCTTCAACCAGCTGCCCGAGCAGGCGCCGTTCGTGCTCGTCAGCGGCTGGGCGGAGTTCACCCGGGCGGTGGAGCACACCGACACCGTCATCGCCGGCAGCAGCGGGGTGCGGCTGCGGCCCGTCGGCGTCGGCGACCTCGACGGCTGGATCCAGCGCAGCTCCCGGTCCCGTAGCAAGGAGCAGGACTGGGCTCCCGTACTGGCGGCTCTGGCCGCACGGCCCGAACTGCCGGCCGCCGGGGTCCTCGCCGATCCGACGCTCGCCGGGGCCGCCCGGCTGCTGTACACCGACGGGCGCGCCGATCCCGCCGAGCTCGTCGCCGAGGACGCGAGCGCCGAGGCCCTCGCATCGCGCCTGGTACAGCACCTGTTCGCCGTCTTCCCCCCGTACGCGGTCCGCGGCCGGGGCGGCGGCGGGCGCCGCGAGCGGCACCGGCACCTGGCGCTGCACCTGCTGGCCCGCAGGGAGCAGGAGGAGGGCGGGCCGGTCGGCGACCTGCGGGTGCTGTACCGGGGGCGGCGTACGGCGCGGCGCCGGGCGGCCGTGCAGGCGGCACTGCTGGGCCTGTTGGCCTGGCTGCTCATCGACATTGCCGGGTCGATCGACACTGCGGGCGGGTACGGCTCCGGTTCGTCCCTGACGGAGTTCGGGTTCTTCATGGGGCTGCTGCTCGGGGCGGGGTGGTACGTCTACCTGCGCCACCGCCTCGACGAACCGCGCGGGCGCACGGACCCCTTCGGCCGGGTGGGTCTGTGGGCGGTGCGGGCCGTTCCCCCGGCGGTGGCTGCGCTGCTCGTGCTGGCGGTCGAGCCCGACGTGGGGCAGCCTCTCGGCTTCTGCATGGTGGGGGCGGCGCTGGTGGGTGCGGTGGGGCTCGCGGAGCGGGCCGTCCGTGAGCGGGGGGCGGATGGAATACCGGGCGAGTTGGCGCTGCTGCTCGCCCTGCTGCTGCTGGTGGGGGCGGGGCCGCGCGCCTCCTTCGTCGCACTGGTCGCCCTGGTGCCCTTGTGGCTGGGGGTGGCGGTGACCGGTTACTGGCTGCGGGCGCTGTTCGCCTCGCGGTTCGCGCTGTGGCGCCTGTACCCGCCGGCCATCGCAGAACTGCTCGGCGATGCCACGGGCCCGGAGGTGCTGCGGGCGGGGCCGCACGGCTGGTCCTTCAACCACCCGGCCGTGGCACGTTGGTACCGCGACACCCCGAGCCTGCCGGAGGGGGACGCCGAGGGGGCGTGACCGGGCCCTCGGTGTCCGCGGCGACGGTTGCGACGAGCGGTGCCGTCAGCGCGTTGCGAAGCGCCACACAAGAAGACGGCCCCGCTTGAGGCGCCTGTTGTCCTGCCCGGTCGGTGCGCCGGACGTGCTCCCGAGAGCTTGGGGGTGCGCTCCGCCGGTGGAGTGAAGGCAGTCCATGTGCAGGGGGTGTCCATGAGCGAATCGGATCAAGGGGTCTCGTCATGCACGGACGAGTCCCGCCGAAAGGAGTGCTCGTGGCCCAATCGATGGTTTTCGGCGAGCTGGAGCTTGCCTTCACCGATCAGTACAGCTGGCGGTGGGATGACGAGAGCACGGGGGGCAAGTACTGGGTGAGCTTCTGGCACCCGAAGCCGCCGGAGGGCTTCCACGCGCTGGGGTCGGTCGTGCTGCCCGCGTGGGGGTCGGAGAACCTGAACCCCAAGACCTCCAGCAAGGTCAAGGAACACGTGGTCTCGCTGTGCGTGAAGAGCGGTCCGGCCGAGACAAGCGAGGGCAAGAAGCCTCCGCTGGCGCATCCCGAGGACTACACCGTCGTGTGGAAGGACGTGGGCAGCGGCGGCAAGCACTACGGCGCGTGCTGGCGGCCCATCGCGCCCGGCGGCTACGTGGCGATGGGCTGCGTCATGTCGGAGAACACCTACGACAAGCCCGCGCTGACGGACGTGATGTGCGTGCGGGAGGACCTCACGCACATGGCGGACCTGAAGTGGGTCTACGAGGACAAGGGCACCGGCGCGAAGGACTACTTCAGCGTGTGGGCGAATCAGGTGCCGCCCGCCTACCAGGACGGACGAGACGGCGGCCACCGGGCGCTGGTCGCACCGAACACCTTCACCGCGGCATCGAGCTGGGACGAGCCCTCCCGGGGAGCGCCGGAGCGTCGGGTCCTGTGCATCGAGATGCCGGTGGAGGAGAAGCCGCATCCGGACGGGTTCCCGAAGCTGACGGGCAGGACCCGGCCGGCCGACCGCACGCCGGAGACGACGGTCAACGCGGTGTGGGTGCCGTTCATGGCCGTGAAGGACGACGACAAGTCGGCGTCGTGGAAGCTCGCGAACTCCCCGTTCTACCGGATCGAGCGCCGGGCCTCGTGGTACATGCACCGTTTCGTCAACAACACCACCAGCAGCCCGCAGTCCGTCTCGGAAACGGTGACGGTCGGCGTGGAGAAGGAAAAGAGCGACACCTTCAGCGCTGAAGTGGGCATCTCCCTCAGCGCACAGGTAGGCGTCAGCTCCGGCATCGCCAGCGCCTCGGTCACCACCACCTACAGCCTGGCACTGGGCTACTCACGCAGCACCGCCACCAAGAACCTCGAACACAAGGCGGTGACCCACACCCTGACCGCGCCCCCGAACAAGGCCGCCGCCATGTGGGTCGGCGACCACACCATCCGGGTCACTCGCAAGGACGGCACGGTAGTGGGCACACCCCTCACCTTCCACGGAGACAGCACCCACTTCGACGAGTTCCCCGACTAGCCGGCACGGCAGGACCAGGGAGGGGCCCCCGCTGCAGTGCGGGGGCCCCTCCCTGCAGCGGGCCGCCGCAAAGGGGCGGTCAGCCGGCGGGGGCCGGGAGTTCGGCGGCGAGGCCGCGCAGGAGGGCGTGCAGGCCGTGCTCGAAGGTCTGCTCGGGCGCCGCGTTGTACTCCGCCGCCGGGGTGCCGAGGCGGGCGCGCAGGCGCGGGAAGACCTGGGCGACCTCGGTCGCCTTGGCGAGGGTCTCCTCGATCAGCTCCTCGGGGTCGCCGCCGTCGCGGTCCGGCCGCCGGGTCGGCGAGGCGGTGGCCGAGGCTCCGAGGGCGCTGACCGAGCACGTACGTGAAGACGGCGGCCCCCGCCCGGTCCGCGGCCGGGCCCGGGAAGCCGGCCTTCTCGTAGAGGGAGAGGCTGTGGTCGTCGTGGTGCGACTTGGTCGGGGAGGCCGATCTCGTCCCAGACGCGGTCGCCGGCCAGGAGGACGAGCTCGTCCTTGTTCTTGACGTGCCAGTGGAGGGCGGTTGCGACGGTGCCGAGCCGCTTGCCGAGGCTGTGCATGTTCAGGCCTTCCAGGCCCTCTTCGTCGAGCAGTTCCACGGCGGTGGTGACGATCTGCCGCTACGGGGCCGCCGCGACCCGTCGGGCCGAGGCCGAGCTGCGGCGCCAGGGGGTGCCGACCACGGTGCTGGGGGGCAACGGGATGCGGTTCGACGCCGGAGGCCACGAGACCCGGGCCCCGTCAGCCTCGCGGCGGCGGCCGCCGGCTCGGCCGGCCTGCTGCCGGCCGGCGTCTCCTGGGCCGGGAGCGCGGCCTGGATCGTGGGGGCGGTGCTGCTGCTCGTCAACGCCGTCATCCTGTGGAGCAACCTGACCGCCGCGGCGTCGGTGACCGCCGCGTTCCGGCGCAAGGGCGACCCGGACCTGGCCGGGATGACGTGGCCGCCCTGCTCGCCGCCGCGGAGGCCGGGTTCCCGGCGTGGGTGTGGGTGCTGCAGAAGGCGCGGCACGTGGTGGTCTTCGCCGGCGCGGCCGCGGCCCTCGCCACGCTGGTCCTCTGAACCCGGTGCCGCGGCCCCGCGCCGACACCTACGCCACCCGCGCGGCGAGCGTACGGTTCTGCCCATGAGCGACACTCTGCCGATCACCGAGGCACGGGCGAGGTTCGGGGCGCTGGTGCGGCGCGCCTCCCAGGCCCGCGAGCGCATCACGATCACCCACCGCGGCCGCCCGGCAGCCGTGCTCATCAGCCCCCATGAGCTCGCCGACCTCGAGGACGCCCTGGCCCTGGCCAGGTACCGCGAGCGCCGGGCGGCGGCCGCGGCCGCGCCGGCTGTCCCGCACGGGGACGTCCGCGCCCGGCTCGGCCTGGCGCGCGGGTGACGTACGAGATCGTCTGGGACGAGGCCGCCATCGACGCGGCCGCCCGGTTCCTCGGGCACGACCCCGACGGCCTGCGCCAGTTGATGGACGCCGTTGACCTCCTCGCCGATCAGCCCCGCCCCGATGGCAGCACGCCGTACGCTTCCCCGGACCTGCGCCGGACGCACGTGGGGCGCTACCGGGTGATGTACGAGATCACCGAGACCGCCGAGGCCACGGGCACCATCGTGGTCCTCCACGTCGGCCGGCTCGGCTGACGGCGCAGCCCGTGCGCCGGGTCAGACCCTAGGGGCGCGGCCGGCCGGCGGGGGCGGGGACGGCTGCGGCGACCAGGTGCACCAGCTCCTCCTCGCGGCCCTGGAGCCAGAAGTGGCCCCCGGGGAACACCCGGGAGGTGAAGGCGCCCGTGGTGAGCCCCGCCCACGTGGACAGGGATCCGGGCGGGCAGCCGGCGTCGCGGTCGCCGCCGAACGCGGTGAGCGGGACGTCCAGCCGTACGGGCTGCGGTGCCGGCCGGTAGTCGGTCAGCAGCCGGACGTCGGCCCGCAGGGACGGCAGCAGCAGCTCCCGCAGCTCGGGGATTTCGAACACCTCGGGATCGGTCCCGCCCTGGCGGCGGGTGAAGGCGACCAGCGACTCGTCGTCCAGCGCGGGCAGGCTCCTGCGTTCGGCGCTCGGCGCGGGTGCGGCGGTCGCGGAGACGAACAGGTGGACCGGCGGGGCCCCGGGGGCGTTGCGCGCCAGCCGGACGACGGTCTCGTACGCGACCAGCGCGCCCATGCTGTGCCCGAAGACGGCGGTGGGCAGTTCGGGGAGCCCGGCGAGCACGGCGGCGACGGCGTCGGCCAGTTCCGCCATCGACTCGATGCACGGCTCGGCCAGCCGGTCCTGGCGGCCGGGGTATTGGACGGCCAGCAGCTCGGTGCCCGCGGGGAGGTGGCGGGCCCAGCCCTGGTAGGCGCTCGCGGCGCCGCCGGCGTGCGGGAGGCAGACGATGCGGGAGGTGGCGGCGCCGGCGGCGGCCCCGCCGTCAGCGGCAGTGAATCGTTTCAGCCAGCGTGCTGCGTCCGTCACCCGAGCTCACCGCGCTCCACGCAGAACTCGTTGCCCTCCGGGTCGGCGAGGACGACCCAGCCGGTGCCGTCCGGGCGGGTGCGGTCCGCGACCGGGCGCGCCCCGAGGCCGACCAGCCGCTCCACCTCCTCGTCCCGGGTCCGTCCGGCGGGCTTGAGGTCGAGGTGGACGCGGTTCTTGGCCGTCTTGCCCTCCAGGACCTGCACGAAGAGCAGCGCGGGACCGCCCTCGGGGTCCCGGATCCACGCCTCGGGGTCGCCCGGCTTGTCGTCGTCGGCCAGCGGGCGGCCCAGCAGCCGGCTCCAGAACAGGCCTAGCTCGTACGGGTCGCCGGTGCAGTCGAAGGTGATGGTGCGGATGCTCGGATACATGGCTCTCCGTGTGGGGAAGGGAGTTCGGGACGGCCCGCCGGCCGGCGGCGGCCGCTCCCAGGATGCCGTGCCGGCCGTCCGGAAGCCCGACCTTTTCCCGGAGATCCCGATCAGCGTCGCCGTGGAGCGGCCCGGGGTCAGGAGCAGTCCGAATGGTAGGCGTACGGACGGTCGGGGCAGCGGCGGCAGTCGAAGAGGTAGATGCCGCCCATGTCGCCGAGCATGAGCCCCGGCGGGCACTGGATCCGGGTCCGCTCCTCGTAGGGCAGGTCCCAGACGGTGCCCGTGGCGGGGGTGTCCTCGACGGGCAGCCAGGTGCGCCAGCTCTCGCCGTCGAACTCGCAGCTGTTGACGGTGAGCAGGTGCTCCATGCGGTGTCCGCAGCCCGGGCAGTCGGGCCAGTACGGGTCCTGCGTCCAGGTCGGGTATCCGCCGGCCTTGATGCCCTCGGACACCGAGAGGTGGGACCAGTACGACCAGCCGGTCTCCTCCTCCAGCTGCTCGAACCGTTCCTCCAGGGCCTCGGAGACCTCCTCGGGCAGGTCCCGGTTCGGGTAGTCGACGACCCGCTCCGGGTGCAGGGCGCACGGGTCCGGGAGGTAGTCGTCGGCGGCGCCGGCCGGGCGGGGCGGCTCGGCCGTGCGCGGGTCGGCGCAGTCGGAGGCGGACCTCCAGCGCAGCTCGGGGCGCGGGACGTAGCCGGCCTCGTGGTCGAAGGGGCACCACAGCACCTGGAGGAGGTCCGTGCCGGGCGGGAACGGCAGTTCGGGGACGTCGGCGGCGAAGAGCTGGAGCACCGGCACGAGGGGAAGCGGCTCCGGCGCCGGCGGCGGGGAGAACGCGGTCCGCGGGTGGTCGTCCTCGCAGTGCGGCCACGGCTCCGCGCGCGGCCACAGCAGGGGCCCGCCCATCGAGCTGTCCCGCACCCCGGGGGCGCCGGGCCGGGGGTGCAGGCGCACGGCGTCCCGGCGGTGGGCGGCGACCTCCGGGAACAGCGCCTCCACGTCGAGGGGCCGCGGCGGGGTGGTACGGGGCATCGGGCGGGCTCCTCGGGGCACGGGGCGGCGGCGCAGCGGACGGCGGGACCTGCTCGGCGGGCGGGCCCGGCCGCGGGCGCGCACCGCCGGCGCAGCCCGCAGCGTATCCGCCCCCACTGACGGCGCCGCGCCGCCCCCGCCCGCGTGCCGTGCTGCGGGCAACTACGCCCCCGCGCCCGGGGCGTGCGTCCCACTGTGTGGGGGACGCGGCGGGCGGCGTCGGGGTGAACTCCGGGCGGGGGGCGGGTGTCGGGCGTGCGGGGGTTGCCGCCGCCCCGGCATGTGGGGGGCATGCCCGGACGCCCCCTGCTGCTGCTCTGCAGCGCGCTCGCCGTCGCCTCCTGCCTCCTCGCCTCCGCCCCCGGCGGGGCCGGCGCCCGCCCCCGCGCCGAGCCGGTCCCGGTCGACGAGGTGCGCCGCCGGACCATCACCGTCGACCGCGCCGAGTACGCCGACCTGTGCGCGGGCCCGCGCGAGGGCCGGCCGCTGGAACACACCGTCAGCTTCTTCCCGGACGTGTCCGTACGGGCCGTCGCCGAACGCATCGAGCCCAGGGACGCGGCCGGCACCGTCAGCTTCGCCGGCCACGACGCGGACCGCCCCGAGCGCACCGTCTACCTCAACGTCACCGGGGCCTGCGACGCCGACGGCGAGCCGGTCGCGGTCGACGCCCTGTACGACCGCGGCGACCGGGTGTTCCGGATCGCGCCGCTGCGCGACGAACCCGGCAAGGCCCTGGTCACGGAGGAGGATCCGGCGCTGCGCGAGCGCCCGGCCGCCGACGACGCGGACGAACAGTACGCCCCGCCGGGCGGCGGTGCGCCGCGGGCGCGGGCGCCGCGGACGCGCGCCGCCTCCGACAAGCCGGTCGTCATCGACATGGTGGTCGGGTGGACGCCGAAGGCCGAGTGGGCCATGGGCGGCGCCGACGGCATGCTCAACCGGGTCGCGTACGCCGAGTCGACCATCAACCAGGCGTTCGCGGACAGCGGGGTGCGGGCGAGCGTGGACATCGTCGCCACCTACCGGGCGGACTACTACGGGGACGAGACGGCCTCCGTGGTCCACGGCAAGCTGTCCGATCCGCGCGACCCGGAGCTCGGGGCGTACGCCTCGCAGGTGCGCGAGGCGTACGGCGCCGATCTCGTCGGCCTGATCGTGCAGGTCCCGGCCGGCACCAGCACCGGGCAGGGCAGCCTGCCGATGCCGCCGAGCGAGAGGAGCGACGCCCAGGCCCACTCGGTCACCGATGTCCACTCGATCGTCGACTGGTACAACTTCGGGCACGAGGTGGGCCACAACCTCGGCCTGTGGCACGACCGGACCACCCTCGACCAGCAGGCGGGCGGCGCCGACTACCGGCCGTACCTGACCACCCCGTACAGCACCGGCTACGTCACCCCGGACCGGCGCTGGCACACGCTGATGGCGTACTCCAGCGCCTGCGGGCAGCCGTGCTCGGCGGTCAACCAGTACTCCAACACCGCCAACACCTGGTGGGGGCAGCCGCTGGGCGACGCGTACGACGACAACGCCGCGGTCGCCCGGCTCACCGCGCCGATCGTCGCGGGCTACCGGACGCCGACCCGGGCGCGCGTGCGGTACGGGCTGGAGGCGGCGGCGCGGCCGGCGGAGGGCGGCACGGTCCGGCCGACCACGTGGGGGCCGTACCGGCCGGGTACGGGCGTCACGGTGACGGCGGTGCCGAGCCCGGGCTACCGGTTCTCGGGGTGGGTGGTGGACGGCGTCCCACAACCGAATCCACTCACGTCGCATTTCCTGACGATGAATCAGAAGCGTACGGTGACCGCAGAGTTCGTTCGGCTGTGAGCCCGGGCCGCGGCCGCGGCCCCGGCCCGGGGCCGAGGCGGTCCAGCGCCGCGGCCAGCTCCGGGGCGTGGGCGGCGAAGGGGCCGAGGTCGGTGGCCCGGGCGAAGGCCGGGGCGTGCCGGTGGTCCGCGAGGCGGGCGAGGGTGCGCAGGCCGTGGTACGCGGACGGGCGGGGCGGCGGGGCGGGTGAGGTGGGTGAGGTGGGTGGGACGGTCGGGGCGAGGCCCGCTGCGACGGCGGGCAGGGTCTCCTCGAAGAGGCTCTGGCAGGCGCGGACGCCGCGCAGCATCACCTGGTGGAAGCGGTCCTCGGGCCCGAGGGGGAAGCGGTGCTCGGCGAGCACCGGCCCGGTGTCGATGCCCGCGTCGACCTCGTGGACGGTGGCACCGTACGCGGTGTCCCCGTTCAGCAGCGCGAACAGGACGGCAACGGACGGCAGTCCGCGGTGCTGCGGCAGCAGCCCGTTGTGGACGTTGACGATGCGCAGGCCCAGGGAGAGCAGCGGCTCCCGGAAGATCTGCCGGTTGTTGACGGACCAGACGATCCCGTCGGTGCAGGCGGTCGACAGCTCGGCGGCGCGGGTGTTGACGTCGGGCGCGGCCAGGTGCGGGGTGCCGGGGCCGGCGGCCGCGGCGTCGAGCGGGTCGGCGGAGCAGACGAGGTCGACGCGGTGGCCGCGGGCGGCGGCGTGGGCCACGGCCCGGCGCAGCAGGGCGCCCTCTCCGACGAAGATCATGCGGGTGCCTCCTCGCGGGCGGCGGTGAGCCGGGCGCAGACCTGGCCGAGGGTCAGGTCGCGGACCAGGCAGGCGAGGTCCTCGGTGAAGCGGCGGGCCTGGTCGGGGGTGAGCAGGTCGGCACTGACCGCGCTGAGCATCTCGACGAGGGCGAGGGAGTCGCCGCCGAGGGCCTGGAAGTCGGAGTCGGCGCGCAGGCCGGCGGCGTCCACGCCGAGGACGGCCGCCCAATGGCCGGCGACGCGGGCGCGCAGGGCGGCGGGGGTCGGGGGCGGCCCTGCGGCATGGGGGGCGTGAGGGTCGTGAGGGTCGTGGGAGGCGGCCGGTGCGGCGGAGAAGGGGTCGGGGAGGGCGTCGAAGTCGGTCTTGCCGCTGAGGGTGGTGGGCAGGGCCTCGACGGTGACGACATGGGCCGGGACCAGGTGGCCGGGCAGGCGGCGGGCGAGCTCGGCCCGCAGGGCGTCGGCGGTGACGGCGGGGGCGGTGGCGGCGTCGGTGTCGGTGTCGGTGTCGGTGTCGGTGTCGTTCGTGGCGGCGGTGGCGGTGGCGGTGGCGGTGGGGACCGCGTACGCGACGAGCACCGCTGCCGTCGGGGCCGGCGCCGAGGCCGTGGAACGGGTGCCGGACGGCGGTCGGCGGCGCACGGTCACCGCGGCGCGGGCCACGCCCGGGAGGGCCTCCAGGGCGGCGGCCACTTCGGCGGGCTCGATCCGGTACCCGGCGATCTTCACTTGCCCGTCGGCGCGTCCGGCGAACGCGACGGCCCCGCCGGGCAGGCGGCGGCCGAGGTCGCCGGTGCGGTACGCGCGCACGCCGTCGGGCCCGGTCGCAAAGGGCGAGGAGGCGTCGGCCTCCCGGGCGGTGTGGCCGAGGTATCCGCGGGCGACCTGTACGCCCCGTACGACGATCTCTCCGATGCGGCCGGTGTCGCCCGGGCCGGTGCCGAGGGTCTCGCCGTCCTCGGTGACGAGGTCGACGCGGGTCCCGGGGCCGGGGGTGCCGAGCGGCAGGGAGGGGCCGGTCTCGGTGTCGTCCACGACGTGGGCGAGGCAGGCGACGGTGGCCTCGGTGGGCCCGTAGCCGTTGATCACCCGGCAGTCGGTGCCGAAGGCTGTGTACGCGGAGCGGACGGCTGCCGGGGTGAGCTCCTCGCCGCCGAGCAGCAGGGTGCGCAGCCGGCCGCCGCCGTCGCCGCCGAGGAGGGCGAGGTGGGACGGCGTCAGCGCGAGGGTGTCGGCGCGGTGCTCGCCGACGAGGGCGCGCAGGACGGCCGGGGACGGGGCGTCGGGGGCGAGGACGGCCGTGCCTCCGGCGAGGAGCGGGAGGAAGAGGGGGAAGCAGGAGATGTCGAAGGCGTAGGAGGAGGCGAAGCCGAAGCGGGTGCCTTCGCCGACCCGGCACAGCTCGGTCATCCAGCGTACGAAGGCGACGAGGCCGCGGTGCTCGACGAGGACGCCCTTGGGGCGGCCGGTCGAGCCGGAGGTGTGCATGACGTACGCGAGGTCGCCGGCATCGGGGGCGGTGGCGGCGGCCGGGGCGGTGCGGGCGGGGTGCGAGGGCATGGCCGGGATGTCGTCGACGGCGAGCAGCCCGCCGGGGACGAACGGGGCGAGCCCGGCGGCCAGGTGGCGGCGGGTCAGGGTGAGGGGGGCGGCACAGCCGTGCAGGACGTCCCGGATCCGGGCGCCGGGGTGGGCCGGGTCGAGGGGTACGTAGGCGGCGCCGGCCTTCAGCACCCCCCACAGGGCGCAGACCCCGGCCGGCGTCCGGTCGACGACCAGCCCGACCGGGTCCCCGCGCCGTACCCCGCGGCGCACGAGCTCGGCGGCCACCTCGTCGGACCGCCGGTCGAGCGCGGCGTACGTGACCGCCCCGCCGGGCCCGTCGAGCGCCACGGCCCCGGGGGTCCGGGCCACCTGCGCCCGGAACAGGTCCACGACGGTGACGCCGTCCGGGGGCGGGACCGCCTCCGGGCCGGCGACGGCTGCGGGCCCCACCGAGGTTGCGCCCGCGCGGGGTTCGCCTGCCGCGGCTCCCGGTCCCGCAGAACCCGCACGGAGCTGCCGCTCCTGCGGCGCCTGCGGGCGCGGGGCTGCGGTCGCCTCCGGCCGGCGCGGCGGCGCGGTGGTAGTGGCGGTGGTGGTGTCGGTGGTCAGGCGGGCGAGGACCGCGTCGAAGAGGGCGTCCGCGTGGGGGCGCAGGAGGGGGTCCCGGGCGCGGAGGCCGAGCGTGATCTCGGTCCCGGTGCCGGTTTCCGCGGCGGCGAACGACAGCGGGACCAGCGGTGCGTGCACGGGCAGCGCGTACGCGGTGGCCGCGGTGAAGCCGCCGCCGGACAGCTCGGCGGGGTCCAGCCGGCCGAGGTGGGAGACCACCGCCGAGGCCAGGTGGCGGTCGGTGCGTACGGCGGCGGCCTGGGCGGTGCGCAGCAGGGCGGCCACCGCCGGCAACGGGAGCCGGGCCAGGCCCGCTTCGAAGCCGGCGGCGAGTTCGCCGCCGTCGGCGAGCGCGGCCAGGAGCCGGCTGTGGGCCGCGGCCCAGTCCCGGCCGGGGCGCAGGTCCAGGAAGAGCGGGAGGGTCAGGTTGCCGGTCGCGGCGAGCTGCGGGCGGTGCCGGCGCAGGTCCACCGGGACCATGACACGGGTGTCGAGCCGCGTGGTGTCGGCGAGGGCCTGGGCGAGGCGCGCGGTGAGCGCGGGGTGCCGGCCGGGCAGGGTGCGGCGCAGCCACAGGGTCTGCGGGGCGGCCCCGGCCGTACCGCGGCCGAGCGGCGAGGGCCGGCCGGGGAAGGGGGCCGGGCGGCGGGGGCCGCGGGTATTAACGGCGTTAACGCCCCCGCGCGCCCCTGTGCCCGCGCCGGCTCCGGCTCCGGCTCCGGCTCCGGCTCCGGCTCCGGCTCCGGCTCCGATGGACGCGCCGGAAGCAGTGCCCGTGCCGGTGCCCGCTCCCGATTTCGCTCCCACGCCTGCCTCGACGCCGGTGCCGGGACCTGGGACGGCGCCGGTGCCCGCGCCGGGGCCGCTGGCCGTACCGGGACCAGTGCCCGTGCCGGTGCCCGCGTCGGGGTCGGCGCCGATGCCGAGGCCGGTGGCCGTGCCCGCAGACGCGCCTGCGCCGGGGCCGGCGCCCGTGTCGGAGAGGGCGGGGAAACCGCCCTCGGCTGCCGGGGAGTCGGGGGCTGCGCGGTGGGCGCGGTTGCCCCGGAAGGCGGCGCGCACTGCCTCGAGCGGGGCGGGGCCCGGGCCGCGGCGGGTGCGGGCGCCGCGCAGGGCGTGCAGGAGGGCGTGGTCCGTGTCGGGGGCGGTTGCCGGGCGGGCGGGTTCGTCGCGCAGGGCGCGGTAGACCTCGCGGACCCAGGTCAGGGCGCCGTGGCCGTCCATCACGGCGTGCGAGGCGCTGAAGACCACCGTGGTCCGGGTCCCGCCCGCGTCGGGTACGACCAGCACTTCGCAGCCGGGTGCGGCGTCCGGGTGCGCACGGCCGGTCAGCAGCCGGGCGGTCTGCGGGTCCGAGGGGTCGAAGCCGCCGGCCGCCTCGGGCGCGTACGCGATCCGCGGGAGCGGGCCGTCGGCCACCCACAGGGCGCCGCGGCGGCGCAGCCGCGATCCGGGGCAGGCCTCTGCAGCCCGCGCCACGGCGGCCCGGAGCCGATCCGGGTCGGGTACGCCGTCGCCCTCGACGACGATCCGCAGGGCCATGGCGCCGCGGGCCTGGCCTGCGGCGAGGTACAGGCGTTCCGTCGGGGACACCGGCCTGCTGTGCAAGGGGGCAACCTCGGGGTGAGGGTTCTGGTTCTTCATCGGGGGCTGGTTCCTCGGGTGGCCGGGGTGCGGGTGCGGGCGGTCCAGGCGGGGACGCCGCCCTGCGAGGCCACCCAGCGCGCCAGCTCCCGCAGCCCGTCGGCGCGGGTGCGGGTCGGCTCGTAGCCGAGGTCGCGGCGGGCCGCCCCGATGTCGTACGTCGTCGAGCGGGTCAGCAGGGCCAGCATGTAGCGGCTGAGCGGCGGCCCCGCGGGCGCGTCGGGCCGCAGCCGCCAGGCGGCCTCCACCGCCGCGGCCAGCGCGCGCCCGACCGGCAGGGGGATCCGGCGGCCCGGGGGCGGGCAGCCGAGCAGCCCGGCGACCTCGGCGAGGAACGGCCACAGGTCGGTGGCCTCGCGGTCGGCGACGAAGTAGGCGCGTCCGCCGATGCGTTCGGGGTCGGCCGAGACGGCGGCCCGCAGGCAGGCGTCGACGGCGTGGTCGACGTGGCAGAGCGAGACCAGCACCCGCTTGCCGCCCGACAGGTCGGGGAGCCGTCCGGCGTGCATGGCGGCGACGAGCTTCGGCAGGAACCCGGCGTGGTCGCGCGGCCCCCAGATGCCCCGCGGGCGCACCGCGCAGGTGGTGAACCCCGGGGCGTCCGCGGCCCGTACGTGCTGCTCGGCGACGGCCTTGGTGGCGCAGTAGTCGTTGAACCAGCGCGACGGGTACGGGGTGCTCTCGTCGATGCCGAGCCGATCCCCTTCGCGTACGCGCATGAGCGCGCTCGGGCTCGACACGAACACGAAGCGCTTCGCCCCGGCGGTACGGGCTGCCGCCATGAGGCGCAGCGTGCCGGTGACGTTCGCGGCCGTGAATGCCGCGCGGCTGCCGTGGTCCACGACGCGGGCCGCGCTGTGCACGACGGCGTCGCAGCCCTCGGCGGCGCGCACCAGGGAGTCGGGGCGGGTCAGGTCCCCGGTGGCCAGTTCGACTCCGGGCAGGGCGCGCAGCCGGGCCGTGTCGCTGCCGGGGCGGACCAGAGCCCGTACGCGGTGGCCCTCGCGCAGGCAGCCGTCGACGAGGTGGCCGCCGAGGAAGCCGGTGGCGCCGGTGATCAGGATCTGCTTCACAGGGCCCGCCACCAGGTCGCGCCGTAGAGCATGGTCAGGGCGGCCGCGGCCGGGCGGGGGACGCCCGCGGCGCGGGCCCGGGGCAGGGCGAGCGGTAGCTGGGCGGCGTGCCCGGCGATGCTCAGGACGGCGTCGGTCCACCACAGGCCGCGCAGCAGGCGGGAGTCGGGGGCGCCGGCCGTGGCGGCCAGGGCGGCCCCGCCGAGGAGGTACGCCCAGCCGGCGAGCGGCACGAGCCGGGGCGCGCCGGCGCGGGAGAGCAGCGGTGCGGGCGGGGTGAGGCGGCGCTCGGCCCAGCGGGCCAGCTCCTCGCGGCCGATCTTGGCGTTGTGCCGGATGTCGACGGGGAAGCCGGGGTGCCGGAGGAACTCCTCCAGGCCGGTCGTGGGGGCGTGGGCCCCGGCCAGGTCGCGCAGTTCGGCGACGAGGCGCTGCCAGGCGGCCGGGTCGAGCTCGGCGCCGCCCTCGGTCTCCACGCAGACGACCGGACGCTGGGCGCGGGGCCGGTCACGGCCGCCCTGACCGCCCCGGCCGCCGCCGGCGGCGCTGGCGCCCCGGCCGCGGCCCCAGCCGCTGTCGGTCCGGGGGCGGGAGTCGGGCCCGGCGGCGGGTCCGGTGCTTCCCACGCCGACGAGAGCGGTACGGCGTACCAGCGGGTGGGCGTTGAAGACGCCCTCGCAGCGCACGGTGTGCAGGTCCCGGTGCTCGGCGCGGACGCGCTGGGCCGCGCGGCCGCAGAACCAGAGCCGGCCGTCCTCGTCGAGGTAGCCGAGGTCGCCGGTGCGGTGCCAGGTGCGGGGCGCGTCCGTGGCCGGGGCGGCCGCGGCGTGGTCGTGCTGCGGCGCCTCGGCGACCTTGTGCAGCCGGTCCGCATCCGGGGCGCGGTGGTAGCGGGGGCTGACGGAGTCGCCGTGGACGGCGATCTCGCCGACCTGCCCCGCGGGCAGGGGCGTTCCCGGCCCGAGCGGCGGCATCGGCCCGTCGGTGACGGGCAGGATCACCACCCGTGTCCCGGGCACGGGCCGCCCGACGCAGGTCCCGGCTCCTTCTGCGGCCCGCGCGGCGGTCCCGCCGTCGGTTGCGGCCGTACCCCCCGGGGTGGCGGGGTCGGCCGGCCGGGTGGCCCGGCCGGGCTCCGGACCGCTGTCCGCAACGCGGGCGGCCGGGTCCGGGCCCAGTATCTCCGCCGCCTCGATCGAGGTGATCGGGAGGACCTCCGTGGCGCCGTAGGTGACGTGGATGCGCGCGCGGTCGTCCAGGACGCGGCGCAGGGCGGCCACCGTGGCGTCGGGGACCGGGGCGCCGCCGCCGACGACGCAGCGCAGGGCGGGCAGCGGGTGGCGGCCCGGCCCGGCGGCCGTGAGGTGGGCCGCGAGGGTGCGCAGCAGGGCGGGCGAGGCGAACATCGTGGTGACGGCGAACCGTTCCAGCGCGTCGACCACGAGCTCGGGATCGGCCTGGGCCACCCGGGAGGGTGCCAGCGGGGCGAGGACGAGGGTGGATCCGTAGACGAGGTCCAGGACGCCGTAGAACGGGAGGGTGACCAGCGAGGTGTCCTCGCGGGTGCGGCCGTGGACGGCCTCGATCTGGCGGGCGATGGACAGCGCCATGCGGTGGGTGTACTCGACTCCCTTGGCGGGGCCGGTGCTTCCGGTGGTGAAGCCGATCATCAGCAGGTCGTCGCGGCCGGCCGCCGCGGGTGCGGCCCCGCCGCTGCGGCGCGGGCCGGCGGCGCCGAGGGCGCGTACCGCGGTCAGGGTGCGGGCGCGGCCGAGCCGGTGCCGGCCCAGGGTGACGGGCACGCGCACCTCGGCGAAGGTGCGCCGGCCCAGCACCCGGGCCAGGTGGGCGAGCGGCGGGCCGATGAACGCCTCGGCGCCGACGGTGCGGTAGCAGTGCAGCATGCGGCGCACGCCCATGCCGGGGTCGACGACCACCGGTACGGCGCCGACCCGGAACAGGGCGAAGGCGAGGGCGAACAGCTCCGGTCCGGGCGGGGCCATCAGGACGGTCCGGGTGCCCTTGGTGATGCCGGCCCGGGTGAAGCCGACGGCCAGTTCCTCGACGGCCTGCTGGAGGGCGCCGTAGGTGAGGGTGCGGTAGCGGGGCCGCGGGCGGGGGCGGTCGCCGCGCCGGTGAGGGCGGTACGGGCCCTCGGGGTGCACGACGGCCGGCTTGTCTGGGAAGGCCCGGGCGTTGCGCTCCAGGAACGCGGCCAGGCTCTGCGGGTCGGCATCGGGACGGGTGTCGGGACGGGCGTCGGGACGCGCGTCCGCCTGGGCGCCCGTCAGGGATGCGGTGCGGGTCGCCGTCGTACGGGGGGTGGTGGCTGCCATGGCGGTCACCACCCCTGCGGCCGGTAGGAGGCGCAGGCGGCGGATCCGGCGCCCGCGGTCACGAAGAGCAGGCCGTCGCAGTCCTCGGGCCGTACGCCGTCCAGGGCGCGCCGGTAGCCGAGGACCGGGGCTGCGGTGTGCGGCTCGCCCGTGAGCCCCTGTGGCCCGTCGGCGGCTGTAGTGCGCGGTCCGACGACCAGGGTCCGGTCGAGGTCGAGTCCGAACTCCTCGGCGTACGAGGCCACTGCGGCGGCGGCGAGTTCGCCGGCCCGGGTCTCGTGGCCGGGCGTACGGCGCACGGTGATGCGGGAGCGGCCGGCGGTGCCCATGGTGTCGAGGTCGAGGTAGCCCTCGGTGTCGAAGGCCCCGTCGGCGCCGTCGGCGCCGTAGTGGCGGACGGGCCCGAAGCCGGTGCCGGGGTCGGCGGCGCGTTCGAGGAGCAGGGCGCCGGCCAGGTCGGCGTACGGGTAGTCGGGGTCGGCGGCGGCGTTGCCGCCGGGGTGGACGTCGGCGGCGGTGATGAGCAGCCGCTCGGTGGTTCCCGTCGCGAGGAGGGCCTGCCCGGCCTGGACGGCGCTGAGCACGCCGCAGGCACCGTTCATCAGGTCGAAGGAGAAGCCCGGGGAGGGCTGGGGGTCGGCGAGGTAGTCGAGGTTGATGCCGACCTGCTTCTGGACCAGGGCGGAGAGGGCCGGTTCGAAGGTGTTGTGCTCGCGGTAGACGCCGACGTTGATGAGGACGCCGACCCCGGACGCGGAGACGCGGGCGCTGTCGAGGCAGCTGCGGGCGGCGCGGCCGGCGAGGTCCACGGCCGAGGCGGGGGTGCCCGGGTCGGTGTGGGTGGCGGTGGCGGCGGCGGTGATGACGATGCCCATGCGGCTCACACCCCCGCGCTGGTGATCGTGGCGGACAGGGCGCCGGTGACGACGCCGGAGGCGGCGGGCACCAGCAGGTACTTCGCCCCGGTGGCGGCTCCGGGGGCGGCTCCGGAAGCGGCCCCGCTGCCGGAGGCGCCGGCGCGGAGGTGCTCGCGCAGCGTCAGGAAGTGGGAGGTGGTCGCGGTGTTGCCGTACCGCTCCACGACGCGCGGCGACGGCGGCATGGGGGCGCCGAACTCGGCCTCGGCCGTCTGGTTCACGTAGTCGATGAAACGCGCGCCGACCTGGTGCTGGATAACGTAGTCGAATTCCTCGTCGGCGAAACCGCGGCCGTCCTTGGCGAGGAAATCCGCATGGAATCGAGGCCAGAGTTTCAGCCGTTCGCGGTCGTGCATCTTCTTGTTGTCGGTGTAGAGGGCGATTCCCTGGGTGCGGTCGCTCGGCATTCCCATGCACAGGTGGGAGTATTCCGAGCAGGTCATGAGCTCGATGTAGTGGATCCGGTCGGCGGCGTCCACCGATGCGTCGAGGATGACGGCGGCCGCGGAGTCGCCGACCGAGAGGGAGGCGAACTGCGGGTCGTAGGAGTCGCCGACCTCGGCGGCGGCGGTGCTCGCGACGCGGGTGGCCTGCTCCCCGCTGACGACCATGCCGGTGCGCACCGCGCCGGAGCGGATCATGCGGTCCAGGAGCCAGACGCCGGTCATCATGCCGGCGCAGGCGTTGGAGACGTCGAAGCCGATGGCGGCGCGGGCGCCCAGCTCCTTGGCCAGCATCCCGGCGAAGGAGGGCTCGAAGTGGAAGCGGCTGCCGTCCTTCACGCGGGTGATGGAGGCGCTGATGACGACGTCGAGGTCGACCGCCCGGTGGCGGGAGACGGCCAGGCAGTCGCGGGCGGCGGCCAGGGCCATCCCGAAGGAGTCCTCCCCGGCGGCCGGGTCGGGGTCGTGGACGCGGCGCTCGGCGACGCCGGTGATCCGCTCGACGTCCGCACCGCCCAGGCCGGGCGCCAGCGCGGCCAGTTCGGGGGTGGTGAGGACTCCGGCGGGAAGAAAGGCGCCGAGGGCCTCTATTCGGCTGCGGCGCTCGGTGGTACGCATATTCGCCCTCCATGGCGATCCGCCGGGCGCGCCCTCGGAATGGGCGTGGGGCGGGAAATGGCAGAGGGTTGTCTGTTACTGACGGACAGTGAAGTTACCGTAGCGTACGGATTTACTGGGGCCGGGCCGGGAGCGGTCGGAACGCCGACTTCCGATCGATATCAGCCAATCCCTTGGAGGTCGAATTCACGTCGGGGGCGGGGGTGCGGGCCCCCCGGCCGGGCGCTCCGGGCTCGGGGCCGGGAGTTCCGGCCCGCTCCTGCGCGCCGCCCCGGCCGCGCCTGCGCCGTGCTCGGCCGACGCAAAAGATGTCCGGAATCGCCCGGTCCGTCTTGACCGTGCGCTCGGGATCCGGTTGGGAACGGTTCGGGAACGGATGCGGGCAGGATCGGCGGGACGTCGCTTGCAGGAGGAGGTTGCGGGGATGCGGTCCACTGAGATCGGCCCGTCGGTCGTGCCGTTGTAGGGCTGGAGCCCGGCTTGCGGGGCGGGGGCGGCCCGTGCCGGTGCCGCTGCGCGGAGCCTTCTCCCCGCCCCGCCCTTTCTCCGTATCCCGGGGCTCCGCCCCGGACCCCGTTCGCCTCAAACGCCGGCGGGGCTGGGAGGGTGGCCAGCGGGGTGGGTGGTGAATCCTTTAGCCGGTACGACTGTTCCACCCGGGTGGGTGGATGGGTCCGGGCGGGGGCGGGTGGGGGAGGGAGCCGACCCTATAAAGGGGCCGTCATGTTGATCAACTGATGGGCTCTCACCGTGTTGCAGGCAGCTTTCCGGGTCCTCGCCGCCGTCTCCCTCGTTTCCGCCGCCGCCATCGCACCGGCCACCGCGGCCCCCGTCGCGGCCGACGACGAACTGACCCGGCCCTGCGGGCCGACCGTCGACTACCGCCCCTGGGACTGGTACCGCACGACCACCGACAAGTCGATCCACCGTGACGTCGCGGCCGGTGCGGCCGACGAGCGCTGGCAGTGGCGCAGCGACACCAACACCCTGTGGCGCGGCGACACCAGGGAGACCGTCGAGGAGATCTTCCAGACCGGCTTCACCCCGCGCGGCAGCGCGCTGACCCCGCTCGCCGAGTACATCGTCAAGGGCGGCGGGCAGAACAGCGCCCACCTGAGCACCAGCTGCGAGAAGTGGGTGGCCCAGAAGTTCGCCACCTACGGAACGGCCAAGACGGGCTGGGTGTACGAGATCTACGCACCCGGCGGCATCGACGTCAACGCCACCGCGCACCTGAACGGCTACAACTCGCCGTACCTCTGGAACAAGGAGATCGACTTCCCCGGCGGCGTCAAGGGCCAGTACATCAAGGGCGCCTGCAAGTACCACCTGACCCGCACCGACCCCGTGACCAAGGTCAACACCTACGAGGAGCTCGGCTGCAAGGACAACGCCGGCTTCGACCCGTCCAAGGTCGACGTGGGCGCCCTCACCGCCGCGCGCTGAGAGCGGGGCGGGTGAGGGATTCCTGGATGGCTGTGGCCCGTGCGCGGTGGGAGCGGGCGCTGTCCGCTTCGCCCATGGCGTCCAGGGCCAGGGCCATTCCGTGCAGGGCGCGGGCCGCCTCGATGCGGTAGGTGATGGCCTCCGCGTTGCGGTACGCGCTCTCGTGCAGCTCGCGGGCCCGTTCGTGGGCGCCGCGCAGGTGGTGGACCCGGCCGAGGACGTTCTCCACGGCCGCCTGCCGCATCGCCGTCCCCTTCGAGCGGATCAGGGTGAGGGAGCGCTCGGCGTACTCGGCCGCGCGGTCGGGGGCGCCCGTGCGCTGGAACGCCTCGGCGGCCAGGGCGAGGGCGAGGGCGAGGTTCTCCGGCATGCGGCAGTCGTCGGCCAGCTCCATGGCCCGTTCCACGGTGGCGAGGGCCTCCCGCTCCTCGCCGAGGGCCAGTTGGGCGATGGCCAGGTCGTTGAGGGCCGATATCTCCTCGGCACCGCTGCCGGCGCGCCGGCTGAGCAGGACGGCCCGCCCGGCGGCCTCGGCGGCCTCGCGGTGCCGGCCCGTCCAGGTGTACACCGAGCTGAGGTTGCACAGGGTGTACGCCTCCTGGCGGGCGTCGGCCAGTTCGCGGTGCAGCGCGGCGCCGCGTTCGAGGTGGCGGCGGGCGCCGTCGAGGTCGCCGAGGAAGCTCTGCAGCAGGCCGAGCAGGGTCAGGCACACCGCCTCGCCGCCCCGGTCGGCGAGGCCCGCGGCGAGGTCGAGGGCCTCGGCGGCGGCGGTGATGCCGTCCTGGAAGCGGCCGAGCTTGCAGCGGGCGACGGCCTGGTTGGACAGGCTCACCCGCAGCAGCCGGGGGTCGGCGAGCCGGCGGGCCGCGGCCACGGAGACGTCCGCGACCCGCTGGAACTCCTCCAGCTGGCTGCGCGAGTTGAGGTGGAAGATCAGGTTGCGGGCGAGCTGGGCGGCGTGCCGGGTGAAGCCCAGCTGCTCGGCGCGCTCCACGGCGTTCAGCAGGGCGCCCTGTTCACGTTCGAACCAGGCCTCCGCCTCGGCGCTGTCCGCGAGGGCGGGGAGTTCGGTCGGGCCCGCGCCGTACCGGCTGCCGCCACCGCCGGACGGGGCCCGGCCCGGGAAGAGGATGCGGCAGGCCTCGTCCGCGGTGGCCAGGTAGTGGTCGAGCACCCGCTCGAAGGCGGCCAGCTCCTCCTGGCGGGTCCGCCCTCCGTGCAGGCCGTGGGTGAAACTGCGGACCAGGTCGTGCAGGACGTAGCGGCCGATCTCGCACTGGCCGACCAGGTTCATGTCGAGGAGGTGCTCCAGCGCCTCCTCGGCCGCGCGCAGCCCGGTGCCCAGCAGCGCCGCGGCCGAGTGGATGCCGATCTCGCGGCCCGGGTGCAGCCCGATCAGCCGCAGCGCGTCGCGGTGGGCGGTGTCCATGGCCTCGTAGCTCAGCTGGAGGGTGGCCTTGACGCTCTGGTCGCCGGAGCTGAGCTCGTCCATGCGGCGGGTCTCGTCGCCCAGCCGGTCCACGAGATGGCTCAGGGTCCAGCGGGGGCGGCTGCGCAGCCGGGCCGCGGCGATCCGCAGGGCCAGCGGCAGGTGCCCGCACAGCGTGCCGAGTTCGGCGGCCGCCGCGGACTCGCTGCGCACCCGCTGCGCGCCCAGCACCCGGTGGAGCAGGGCGAGGCTGTCGGGCGGCGGCATCGTCCCGATGCTGATCCAGTCCGCGCCGTCGAGGCCGGTCAGCCGGCTGCGGCTGGTGACCAGCACCAGGCAGCCGGAGGAGGCCGGCAGCAGCGGCCGGACCTGGGCGGCGTCGGCCGCGTTGTCCAGCAGCAGGAGCACCCTGCGCCCGGCCAGCGTGGCCCGCCACAGGGCGGTACGGCCGTCGAGGTCCTCGGGTACGCGCTCCCCCGGCGTGCCGAGGGTGCGCAGGAGGGAGCCGATGACGGTGCCCGGCCGGCGCGGGCTCTCGCCCGGGGAGAAGCCGCGCAGGTCGGCGTAGAGCTGCCCGTCGGGGTAGTCGGCGGCCAGCCGGTGCGCGGCGTGCAGGGCGAGGGCGGTCTTGCCGCTGCCGCCCATGCCGTCGATCCCGAAGACGTGGGCGGCGGCGTCCGGCAGTTCGGGGCGGGCCAGCAACCGCCGGACCTCGCGCTCGCGGCCGGTGAAGTCGGGCAGGTCCGGCGGCAGGGTACAGGGCGCGCCGGCCCGGAGCGCGGACAGGGCCGGGGACAGGGGCCGGGCCGGGGACAGGGGTGGGGCCGGGGACAGGGCCGGGGCCGGTTCGGCCGGCGCGGGGGCGCGGCTGTCCGGCGGTGCGGGCGGGGCCAGTTCGGGGCTGTCGCGCAGGATCGCCTCGTACAGCCGGGTCAGCCGGGGGCCCGGGTCGATGCCGAGGTCCTCCACCAGCAGCTCGCGGACCCGGCCGAACTCGGCGAGGGCCTCGGCCTGGCGGCCCGAGCGGTACAGGGCGAGCATGAGGTGGCCGCGCAGGGTCTCCCGCAGCGGGTGTTCGGTGATCAGCTCGCGCAGGTCGCCGATGAGTTCGCCGCTCTCGCCGAGCGCCAGGCGCAGTTCGACGAGCTGCTCCACCGCGGTGATCCGGCGCTCCTCCAGGACGGCGGAGGCCGCGGCGATCACCGGTCCGCAGTCCGCGTGCATGACCGGGCCGCGCCACAGGGCGAGCGCGCTGCGCAGGTGGTCGGCGGCCTCGGCGGGCCTGGCGGCGTCGAGGGCGCCGCGGGCCTGCTTCAGACGGAGCGAGAAGAGGGTCAGGTCGAGCCGGCCCGGTTCGACGTCCACCCGGTATCCGGGCCCCTCGGTGACGATCACGGAGGCGCCGCCCGGGATGCGCCGGCGCAGGTCGGCGACGGCTTTGCGGACCTGGTGGGCGGCGGTGGTCGGCGGCTCGTCGTCCCAGGCGGCGGCGACCAGGCGGGACACCGGGACCATCCGGCCCGGTTCGAGCAGCAGGGTGGCGAGCACCCGCGCCGGGATGGGGCCGCCCGGGCGCAGCCGTGCGCCGCCGACCCTGACCTCCAACGGTCCCAGCACCGCGAAGCTGACGTCGCCGCTCACCCGGTCCCCCCGATCCGCCGAGAACTGCCGAGATTCGGATGCTAGGGGAGACGCGGCCGGAGGGAACCAGGGCGCCGGAGCGGGCGGGCGCCGCTCTCCAGCGCTCTTCCAGGGGGGTTCCAGACGGCCTCCGGCAGCGGGTCGCCCGGCGCCTCAGGCCGCGGGTCGCCCGGCGCCTCAGGCCGCGGGTCGCCCGGCGCCTCAGGCCGCGCAGGCGGGCCGGCGGCCGTGGTGGGCGGCCATCTCCTCGAACAGGGCGCCGACGTCGAGCGGTGAGCCCTCGGGCAGCCCCTGCTGCTCGGCGTACGCGCGGTGCAGGTTGGGCAGCAGCCGCTCGGAGTCGAGGAGTTCGGCGTACGGACCGAGGTCGGCGGCCCGGGCGGCCTCCCGGGGGCTCGCTCCGGCGGCGGCGCCCTGCGCGGCGAGGTCCTGGAGCCAGCGCAGGTAGGCCTCGTTGGCGTCGA
Organism: Streptomyces sp. NPDC046876; assembly: GCF_040645035.1. NCBI lineage: Bacteria > Bacillati > Actinomycetota > Actinomycetes > Kitasatosporales > Streptomycetaceae > Streptomyces > Streptomyces sp. NPDC046876. The sequence continues at coordinate 144,787 of NZ_JBEYXK010000003.1, forward strand.
GGAGTCCGGGGCCGCCGACCGGGCCGTGGCCGGGGACGAGGGTGGTGGCGCCGAGGGCGCGCAGCCGCTGCAGCGCCGCCAGGGAGCCGGACACCGACCCCATCACGCAGAAGGGCGTGACGCCGTTCATCACGAGGTCGCCGGTGAACAGCACGCCCTGGTCGGGCAGCCAGACGACGGTGTCGTCGGTGGTGTGGGCGGCCGGGCCGATGTGGATCAGCTCGGCGCGGAGTTCGCCCACGTGGAGGGTGGTGCGGTCGGTGAAGGTGAGGTCGGGCGGGGAGATCTCGATGTCGCCCCAGCAGACCTCCGGCCACAGCCCGGCCATGTGCAGTCCGGCGGCCAGGACCATGGTGCGGGTGCGGGCGTGGCCGATGGTCAGGGCCTCGGGGAAGACGAAGTTGCCGTAGGTGTGGTCGCCGTGGAAGTGCGTGTTGACCACGGCGCGGGGCGGCCGTCCGGCCAGGCCGAGTGCGGCCTCGCGCAGCCGGCGGGCGCGCCGCTCGGTGGCGGCGGTGTCGACGAGGGCCGAGGAGCCGCCGCCGGTGAGGATGCCCGCGTTGTTCAGGCACCAGCCGCCGGGCGGCTGGACGTACGCGTGGACGCCGTCGGCCACCTCGGTGAGGGTGGCGGCGGCCTGATCCTGCGCGCTGGTCCCGGGCACGGTCCACGCACCTCACTTCTCGCTCGTACGGGCCGGGCCCGGTGGTACGGGGCCGGTCGGGGAGCGGCAACAGCACGCGCCCGGATGCCCCGAGCCTGGCCCGGTCGCCTGGACCTGCGCTCGAAGGGGCCTGGCGTCCGGCTGTACGGGGCTGCCCGGTGCGTCGCGAGCCGTCCCGTACGGGTCCCCGGCCGGAATTCGAGCCGGGCTGTAGCGGCCGCGCCCAAGCTGGCGATGCGAAACCGGCCGTACCCCGGTGCCTCCGTGTCGAAAGGGCCCGCATGAGCATCGTCGAGGAAAGACCACTGGAGAGCGTGCGAGAAGAGTTCCGCTTCGCCTCGCTCCGTGAGCGCACCGCCGAACTGAGTGCCGTACGGGCGCTGGCCGAGGCCGGCCCCAGCGAGCGCGCCACCGCCGCCCAGCACGCCAAGGGCAAGCTGACGGCCCGCGAGCGCATCGACATCCTTTTCGACGAGGGGACGTTCAACGAGGTCGAGGGGCTGCGCAAGCACCGCGCCACCGGCTTCGGCCTGGAGGACAAGAAGCCGCACACCGACGGCGTCGTGACGGGCTGGGGCAAGGTCCACGGCCGCACCGTGTTCGCGTACGCCCATGACTTCCGGATCTTCGGTGGTGCGCTGGGCGAGGCCCACGCCGAGAAGATCCACAAGCTGATGGACCTCGCCGAGGCCGCCGGAGCCCCCATCGTGGGCCTCTGTGACGGCGCCGGCGCCCGTATCCAGGAGGGCGTCACCGCGCTCGCCGGCTACGGCGGCATCTTCCAGCGCAACGTCCGCAACTCCGGCGTCATCCCGCAGATCTCCGTCATCCTCGGGCCGTGCGCCGGCGGCGCCGCGTACTCCCCCGCGTTGACCGACTTCGTGTTCATGGTCCGCGGCACCTCGCAGATGTTCATCACCGGCCCGGACGTCGTCCAGGCCGTGACCGGCGAGGCCGTCACCATGGAACACCTCGGCGGGGCCGACAGCCACGCCGGCTCCTCCGGCGTCGCCACCTTCGCCTACGACGACGAACAGAGCTGCCTCGAGGACGTACGCCACCTCCTCTCCCTCCTGCCCTCCAACAACCGCGAACTCGCCCCCACAGGCGACCAGGAGGACCCCGCGGACCGCCGCTGCGAGAGCCTGCTGGACCTGGTTCCGGCGCGGCCGACGCACGGCTACGACATCCGCGACCTCATCGAGGAGGTCGTCGACCACGGGGACTACTTCGAGGTCCACAGCCAGTGGGCGCAGAACGTCGTCTGTGCGCTGGCGCGCCTCGGCGGGCAGGTGGTCGGGATCGTGGCCAACCAGCCGGCGCACCTGGCGGGCGTGCTCGACATCCAGGCCTCCGAGAAGGCGGCCCGGTTCGTGCAGTTCTGCGACGCGTTCAGCATCCCGCTGGTCACGCTGATCGACGTGCCCGGCTTCCTGCCGGGCGTCGACCAGGAGCACAACGGCATCATCCGGCACGGCGCGAAGCTGCTGTACGCCTACTGCAACGCCACCGTTCCGCGGATCAGCCTGATCCTGCGCAAGGCCTACGGCGGCGCGTACATCGTCATGGACTCGCGGTCCATCGGCGCCGACATCGCGCTGGCCTGGCCGTCGAACGAGATCGCCGTGATGGGCGCGGAGGGCGCGGCCAACGTCATCTTCCGGCGCGAGATCGCGGCCTCCGACAACCCGGAGGAGACCCGCGCGCAGAAGATCAAGGAGTACCAGACCGAGCTGATGCACCCGTACTACGCGGCCGAGCGCGGCCTCGTCGACGACGTCATCGACCCGGCGGACACCCGCACCCGGCTCATCGCCACGCTCGACATGCTGCGTGCCAAGCACGCCCAGCAGCCGAGCCGCAAGCACGGGAACCTCCCGCTGTGAGCGCGCCCGACGAGCGGACCGCCCTGGCGCTGGCCGCCATCCGGATCACCCGGGGCAACCCGACCGCCGAGGAGGTCGCGGCGCTCGCCGTGCTGCTCACCGCCCGGCTGCGGGTGCAGCACGAGGCGGAGGCCGCGCAAGAGCAGGAGCAGGCGACGGTGCACAAGCTCCCGCTGCGGCCCCGGCCCGCGTTCGCGGCGCCGGGCGCCTGGGCCTCGTAAGGCCTCGCACCCCCTCACCGCACCCGACGTACGCGATACGAGATACGAGCTCAATGGAGGCCTCGTGCGAAAGTGGTGGCCGCTCGCAGCGGTCAGCCTGGGCGTGTTCATGCTCCTGGTCGACGTCACCATCGTGATCGTCGCCCTGCCGGGCATCGGCGCCGACCTGGGGACGTCCCTGTCCGACCTGCAGTGGGTGATGGACGGCTACGCCCTCACCCTGGCGGCGCTGCTGCTCGGCGCCGGCTCGCTGGCGGACAAGTCCGGCCGGCGCCGGGTCTACACGGGCGGGCTCGCCCTCTTCGCGGCGGCCTCGCTGGTCTGCGGCCTCGCCGGGGACCCGGCGGTGCTGGTCGCGGCCCGGGCCGTGCAGGGCGTCGGCGCCGCGGCGATGCTCGCCACCGCGATGGCCCTGCTGAACGTCACCTACCAGGGCAAGGACCGCGGCATCGCCTTCGGCGTGTGGGGCGCCGTCAGCGGTGCGGCCGCAGCGGTCGGGCCGGTGCTCGGCGGGCTGCTGACCGAGTACCTGGGCTGGCGGTGGATCTTCCTGGTCAACCTGCCGGTCAGCGCGGCGGCGATCGCCCTGTCGCTGAAGGTGCTGCCCGAGTCCCGCAACCCGCGGGCGGGCCGGACCGACTGGGCGGGCATGGCCTCCTTCACGGTGGCCGTCGGCTCGGTGGTGTACGTCCTGATCCGCGGCGGCTCGCAGGGCTGGACCTCGGGCACCTCGCTCGGGTTCGCCGCCCTGGCCGTCGTCGCGCTCGCCGCCTTCCTGCTGGCCGAGGCGCGCGGCAGCCACCCCATGCTGGACCTCTCGCTCTTCCGCCGGGCCCCGTTCGTCGGGGTGATGCTGTGCGGGCTGCTGTTCTCCGCGGTGGCCTTCGCCTACCTGCCGTACACCTCGCTGTGGGTGCAGTCCGTGCTCGGCCTGAGCCCGGTCTCCGGCGGCCTGGTGGTGCTCCCGATGAGCGCGGTGGCCTTCGTGGTCTCCGCGGCCGCCGGCAAGCGGCTGCCCAAGGTTCCCGCCTGGCTGGCGCTCGGCGGCGGCCTGGCGCTGATCGCCGCGGGCAGCCTGCTGCAGGCCCGGCTCGACGCCGATGCGGGCTGGACCGTGCTGGTGCCCGGCCTCGTCCTGACGGGGCTCGGCGTCGGCGTCGTCTCCCCGGTGCTGGCCGCCACCGCCATGGCGGCCGTACCGCCGGAGCGCGGCGGCATGGCCAGCGGCGCCATGAACACCTTCCGCCAACTCGGGCAGGCGCTGGGCATCGCCGTCTTCGGCGTGGTGCTCCAGCAGGGCCTGACCCGGGCCCTGGACTCCGCCGGGGGCGCCGACGCGCTCGGCGACTCGGCCGCCACGGCGCTCGGCAGCGGGCAGGCCCACGAGGTCATCGCACAGGCGCCCGCAGGACAGTTGGACAGCGTCGTCCACCTCGTCCGGCAGACGTTCGCCGAGGCCCTGGACGACGTCATGCTCGCCTCCGGCATCACCGGCCTGGCCGGTGCCGTCCTGGTGGCCCTGCTCATCCGCACGGCGGCCCCGGCTCCGGCCCGGCCCGCCGGCTCCCCGGCACCCGCGGCCGAGGGCAGCGGCGTCAACGGCGACGCCGCAGCACCGCTCCAGACCGCGGGGAGGTGAAGCGCCGGCGCCGGGGCGCCCCCCCTGGGGGGGCGGCCCGCGCCCGGCCGGGCCCGCCGCACACCGCCCGGGCCGGGGCCCGGGCGGGTGCCGCCCCCCCCGCGCGCCGCCCCCCGCCGCCCCCCGCCCCCCCCCGGGGGGTCGTCTACCCCCCGCGGCCGGGCCCCCCGCCCGTGCGGCGCCGCCCGGCGCCGGCCCGTCCCTGCCGCACACCGCCGGATCCGGCGCCCTGCCGGATCCCGCACCGCCCGCTCCAGACGCACAGGGGGAATACGAACGTGTCTGCGTACTACGTCGAAACCAGAATCGAGCTGGCGCAGGACCAGCTCGCCACGGCCGCCGCGCTCGCCGACTCCGGCCTGCACGACGACTACGTGGTCTACGAGGGCCCGCAGGGCTGGTCCTACGCCGGCGGAACCCTCGCCCAGCTCACCCTGGACCGCTCCGGCGCCCGCCTCTCCCACGAGGGGGAGACGTTCCTGCCCTGGGACGGCAAGCCGCTGCAGCAGGTGCAGAGCCTGCTCGACACCCTCCCCGTCGACGGCTGGCGCGCCTACGGCTGGGCCGCGTTCGAGCTGTCGTACGCCAAGGACGGCGCGGTGGACCACGTCGGCGACGAGCGGCTGCTCCACCTGGTCGTGCCGCGCACCGAGGTCCGCCTCGGCGAGGGCACGGCCCTGGTCCGCTCCGCCGACCCGGCCGGCCTGGTCGCCGCGCTCGACGTGCTGCGCTCCCCGGCCCGCCCGGCCGGCGGCAAGGTCGCGCAGATCGACGTCCGCGGCTTCGACAAGACCGACTACCGCAGCTCCGTCGAGTCGGCCGTGGCCGAGATCAACGAGGACAGGCTCCAGAAGGTGATCCTCTCGCGGGTCGTCGAGGTCGAGAACGACATCGACCTGGTGGAGACCTACGTCCAGGGCCGGCGCGGCAACACCCCCGCGCGCTCCTTCCTGCTGCACCTCGGCGGCGTCGAGGCGGCCGGGTTCAGCCCCGAGACGGTCGTCGAGGTCGAGGCCGGCGGCCGCGTGTACAGCCAGCCGCTCGCCGGCACCCGAGCCCTGACGAAGGACCCGCAGCGCAACCGCGAGCTGCGCGAGAACCTGCTGTCCGACCCGAAGGAGATCTACGAGCACGCCATCTCGGTCAAGGTCGGCACCGACGAGCTGACCGACGTCTCCGAGGAGGGCTCCGTCGAGGTGCCGGAGTTCATGGCCGTCAAGGAGCGCGGCAGCGTCCAGCACCTGGCCTCCCGGGTCACCGGGCGGCTCGCCGACGGCTTCGGCACCTGGGACGCCTTCGGCGCGGTCTTCCCGGCCGTCACCGCCTCCGGCGTCCCGAAGGCCGCCGCGTACGACGTCATCCGGCAGTACGAGCCCGAGCGGCGCGGCCTGTACAGCGGCGCGGTGCTGACCACCGACCAGAACGGCGAGATGGACGCGGCGCTGGTGCTGCGCTCGGTCTACCGCCAGGGCGGCCGTACGTGGCTGCGCGCGGGCGCCGGGATCGTCGGACAGTCCACCGCGGCCCGGGAGTTCGAGGAGACCTCCGAGAAGCTGGAGAGCGTCTCGCGGTTCCTGGTCGCCACCGCGCAGGACCCGGGCCGGGAGCAGGTCCAGGAGCTGGGCCAAGGCCAGGGCCAGGGCCGGGAGCAGGACCGGGGCGGCCGCCGTGCGGCTTGAGCACCTGTACCTCGCGGGGGTCGCCGCCGTGCTGCCCGAGGTCGTGGAGACCGAGCGGGCGGTCAAGGAAGGCCTGCTGGACCCGGCGGTGCGCGAGGCGTCCGGCATCGTCTCGGTCGCCGTGGCCGGGGAGGTCCCCGCGCCCGACCTGGCCGCCGAGGCGGCGGCCGCCGCGGTCCGCCGCTCGGGCCGCCGGCCGGAGGAGTTCGCGGCCCTGCTGCACAGCGGGGCGCACTTCCAGGGCCCCGACGGCTGGTCCCCGCAGCACTACGTGCTGCGCAAGGCGCTGGACGTGCCGATCCCGGCGCTGGAGGTCCGCCAGGGCTGCCTGGGGATGCTCGCCTCGCTGGAGCTGGCCGCGTACCGGCTGGCGGCCGACCCGGCGCGGCCGGCGGTGCTGCTGACCGCGGCCGACAACTTCGGCACGCCGATGGTCGACCGGTGGCGTGCCTCCGGGCTGTTCCTGCTGGCCGACGGGGCGGCAGCGGCGGTGGTGACACGTGACGGCGGCTTCGCCCGGGTGCTGGCCGTCGGCTCGCTGTCGAACCCGGAGATGGAGGAGTTCAACCGGGGCGGCGAGGTGCTGTTCCCGCCGCCGGTGACGGTGGGCCGGCCGCTGAACCTGGAGGCCCGCCGCCAGTACTGGCGCGACCAGTGGGCCCAGGGCGTACTGCCCCCGATGGGCAACCTCGGCGAGCTGGTGGCCGACGTCGCCGCGCGGACCCTGGCCGAGGCCGGCGTGGCCATGGAGCAGGTCCGGCGGGTCGTGCACATCGGGTTCTCGAAGGGCCCGCTCACCGACACCTTCCTGGACCCGCTGGGGATCGACGCCGATCGCGGGGTGTGGGAGTTCACCCGCCGCACCGGCCACGCCGGAGCCGTCGACCCGTTCTCCGGGCTCCAGTACCTGCTGGAGACCGGCCAGGTGGAGGCCGGCGACCACGTGATGCTCATCGGCGCCGCGCCCGGCGCCGAGGTCACCTGCGCCGTCCTCGAGATCACCGGCGACCAGGGCACGTCGTGACCGCCGCCCGTCCGGGCCCGGTCCGCCCCCGAAGCGAAGAACCGAGGAGACCTGACGACCATGCTTGATGGCTGCACCCCTCCCGGCGAGGAGCTCGCCGCCGCGTACCGGGCGAACGGCTACTGGCGCGGGGAGAACCTGTCGGCCCTGCTGCGCTCCTGGGCCCGGACGTACGACGGGAAGACCGCGCTCGTCCACGGCACGACCCGTCTGACCTACCGTGCGCTCGACGCATGGGTGGACCGGCTCGCGGCCGGCTTCCGCGCGCACGGCGTGGCGCCGGGCGACCGGGTCGTCGTCCAGCTGCCCAACGCCCCCGAGTTCCCGGCGGTCTGCTTCGCGCTGTTCCGCCTCGGGGCCGTGCCCGTCTTCTCCCTGACCTCGCACCGCGCCAGCGAGATCCGCCACCTGCTGGAGATCTCCGGGGCCGCGGCGTACGTCCTGCCGGCGCGGTACCGGGGCTTCGACCACCTGGGGCTCGGGCTCGCGCTGCGGGAGGAGCTCGAGGCGCTGCGGCACCTGTTCGTCCTGGGCGAGGTGCCCGAGGGCTGCGGCGCGGTCCCGCTGGACACCGTCGACGCCGAGCCGGTGGAGCTGCCCGAGCCGGACCCGGCCGACGTGGCGTTCTTCCTGCTGTCGGGCGGTACGACCGCGCTGCCGAAGCTGATCCCGCGCACCCACGACGACTACGCGTACCAGACGCGGACCGCGGCCGCCGTCAACGGGCTGACCGGCGAGGACGTCTACCTGGCCGCGCTGCCGGTGGAGTTCAACTTCACCTGGGGCTGCCCCGGGGTGATCGGCACGCTGGGCTGCGGCGGCACCGTGGTCATCGCCGACGGCCCGACCGCCGAGGACTGCTTCAAGCTGATCGAGGAGGAGGGCGTCACCTTCACCTCGCTGGTGCCCACCGTCGCCCAGCTGTGGCTGGAGACCGCCGAGTGGTCCTCGTACGGGCTGCAGACCCTGCGGACGGTGCAGATCGGCGGCGCCCCGCTGTCCGCGGAGCTCGCCGCGCGCATCGGCCCGGGCCTCGGGGTGCGGCTGCAGCAGGTGTTCGGCATGGCGGAGGGGCTGCTGTCCTTCACCCGCGCCGACGACCCCGAGGAGGCCGTGCTCACCACGCAGGGCCGACCGATCTCGCCCGGCGACGAGGTGCGGATCGTCGGCGAGGACGGTACGGAGCTGCCGCTCGGCGCCACCGGCGAGCTCCACACCCGCGGCCCGTACACGCTGCACGGCTACTACCGGGCCGAGGAGCACAACCGGACGGCGTTCACCGCCGACGGCTACTACCGCACCGGCGACCTGGCCCGGCTCACGGCCGAGGGCCGCCTCGTCATCGAGGGCCGGATCAAGGACGTCATCGTCCGCGGCGGCGACAAGATCTCGGCCCCCGAGGTGGAGGCGCACCTGCTGACGCACCCGGCGGTCTCCCGCGCGGCCGTGATCGGCGTGCCCGACGAGTACCTGGGCGAACGGATCTGCGCGTTCGTCGTCGCCGACGGCGAGCCGCCGAGCCTGCCCGGGCTCAAGCAGGCGCTGCAGGAGCAGGGCCTGGCGGACTACAAGCTGCCCGACCGGCTCGAACTGGTCGAGGAGTTCCCGCTGACCGGGCTCGGCAAGGTCGACAAGAAGGCACTGGCGGCCGGCCTGGCCGCGGCGGCGCACTGACCCGTTCACGGCCACCAACGAGGAGAGCCCCGATGACATCCCACTCCATCGCCGCTGCGGCCGAGACGGCCACGCCCGAGGCGGTGACCGGCATCCTGCGCGGGATCGCCGCCCGGTTCATGAAGGTGGAGCCCGAGACCCTGGAAGCGGACACCAACCTGGTCCACCGCGGCCTCGGTTCGCTGGAGATCATGCGGATCGTCAGCGAGCTGCGCCGGGCCGGCATCACCGCCGACGTGCGGGAGCTGGCGACGGACCCGACGCTCGGCGCGTGGACGGAGCACCTGCTCCGGGCGCACCCGGCGGACGAGATCGCGGCGAGGCTGGCATGAGCGGGCCCGGCATCGGCCAGGCGGGCCCGGGCGCCGGCGGGTCCGGCGGGTCCGACCCGTCCGGCGGCTCCGGCGGCCTGCCCGGTCGGGCGCCGGCGCTGCTGGTGCGCGGCGGCTGCGTCTACACCGCGGACGCCGACGCCCGGATGCTGCCCTCCGGATCCGTACTGGCGGTCGGCGGCACGATCGCAGCCGTCGGCCCGGTCGACGAGGTCGACGCGGCGGTGCGGGCCCTGCCCGAGGAGGTACGGGCCGGGCTGCGCACGGTCGACGGCACCCGGCACCTGGTGCTGCCGGGCTTCGTCAACGCGCACTGGCACGAGATGTTCGCCCTGCGGCTGCCGTTCAAGGGCGCGCTGCGCGACCCGCGCGACGCCGACGACGAGCCGGGCGTGATGGCGCTGGGCGGCGACGTCCGGAAGATCTCGGCGATGTTCGACACCTTCCAGGACGTGGCCGACGGCCTGACGCCCGGCGAGGCCGAGGCGATCGCCCGGTACTCGCTGTGGACGCAGCTGCGCTCCGGGACCACCGCCCTCGGCGACGTCGGCTCCTTCAACCGGCCCGAGGCGCTGGCGGCCGCCGCCCGCGCGGTCGGCATCCGCTGCTCCGTCAGCCACTGGACGGGGGACGCGGTCTGCGCGCCCGGCGAGGGCCGCCACCGCCGCACCCGCGACACCGACGCGGTGCTGGCCCGGCTGGAGGACCTGCTCTCCGACTGCGCCGCGGACCCCTCCGGGCTGGTACGGGCGCAGGTCAGCGCCTCGTACGTCACCAACGTCAGCGATGCGCTCGGCGAGGGCCTGGGCAAGCTGGCCCGCGCCTACGACGTCCCCTTCGCCACGCACGTCGGCGCGCTGCGCGGCGAGGCGGAGGTCATGCGGGCCGGCTACGGCACCACGCCGGTGCGGCGGCTCGCCGAACTCGGGCTGCTCGACGAGCGTCTGGTGGCGGTGCACTGCGCCTTCCTCGATGAGCACGAGCGGTTCCTGCTGCTGCGGGCCGGCGCCCACGTCAGCCACTCCCCCGCCAAGTACGGGCCGACGGGCGAGTCCACGCTCAGCGAGACCCGGGCCATCCCGGAGCTGCGCCGGGCGGGGCTGGACGTGTCGCTGTCCACGGACGGCGGCGCGCTGCCCGTCGGCGGGATGGCGGAGGCGATGCGGGCCGCGTGGCACGGGTACACCGAGCTGTACGCGGACAACACGGCGCTGCTGCCGAGCGACGCCCTGGCGATGGCGACGCGGATCGCGGCGCGTGCCCTGCGCCGGGAGGACATCGGCGCGCTGGCGCCCGGCCTGCAGGCCGACCTGGTGCTGGTGCCGGCCGGGGACTGGCGCTACCTGCTCAACCCGCGGCCGCTGGAGGGGTTCTTGAACCTCGGCGGGTCCGCGGACGTGACGACCGTGATCGTGGCGGGCCGGGTGCTGGTCGAGGACGGGCGGACGGTCCACCTCGACGAGGAGCAGCTGACCGCCGACTACCTGGAGGCGCTGGCGTCCTTCTCGACGCGCCGCCTGGGCATCGCGCCCGCGGCGGTCGCCGGGGTGCTAGCGGCACACGGCAGGGGGGCCCACGCATGACGGCAACGGAAACTGCGACGGCACAGGGCGACATACCGGGGAAGGTGGCCCTGGTCAGCGGCGCGGCCGGCGGGATCGGCGCGGCGGTGGCCCGGGCGCTGGCCGCGGAGGGCCGTGCGGTGGCCCTGCTGGACCGGGACGCCGCGGCGCTGCGGCTGCTGGCCAAGGAGCTCACCGAGGACGGGCACCGGGTGCTGGCGGTCCCCGCCGACGTGGCCTGCCCCGAGGAGGTCGCGGCGGCGGTGGACCGCACCGAGTCCGAACTCGGCCCGGTCGAGGAGCTGGTCAACAGCGCGGGCGTGCTGCGGATGGGCCCGGTGCTGGAGCTGTCCGACGACGACTGGGAGACCACGTTCGCCGTCAACGCGACCGGGGTGTTCCGCCTCTCGCGCACCGTCGGCCGCAGGATGGCCGAGCGCGGCAGCGGCGCCGTCGTCACGGTGGCCTCGAACGCGGCGGGCACGGCCCGGATGAACATGTCCGCGTACGCGGCGTCGAAGGCCGCCGCGACCATGCTCACCAAATGCCTCGGACTGGAGCTGGCCCGGTACGGCATCCGCTGCAACACGGTGGCGCCGGGCTCCACGTACACGCCGATGCTGTACGGGATGTACGACCCGGAGGACGTGGCCCGCAGCTCCATCGAGGGCCTGCCGGAGAACTACCGGAACGGGATCCCGCTGCGCCGGATCGCCGTGCCGCCCGACATCGCCGACGCGGTGCTGTTCCTGCTGTCGGAGCGGGCCCGGCACATCACCATGCACGACCTCGTGGTCGACGGCGGCGCCACCCTCGGCGTCTGACACCCAGAAAGGAGATCGTCATGGGCATCCCGGCGATCGCACCCTATTCCATGCCCGGCGTCGGTTCCCTGCCCGTCAACACCGCGCGCTGGACGATCGACCCCCGGCGGGCGATGCTGCTGATCCACGACATGCAGGAGTACTTCCTGCAGCCCTTCCCGGCCGGCCGGCAGCCGCTGACCGACCTCGTCGCCCACAGCGCGGCGCTGCGCGGGCGGTGCGCCGAGCTGGGCGTCCCGGTGGCGTACACGGCGCAGCCCGGGGACATGACGCAGGCCGACCGCGGCCTGCTGAAGGACTTCTGGGGGCCGGGCATGACGGTGGCCCCCGCCGACCGGGCGGTCACGGCCGCGCTGGCGCCGGCCGAGGGGGACGCGGTCCTCACCAAGTGGCGGCCGAGCGCGTTCTTCCGTACGGACCTGCTGCAGCGGATGCGCGACGGGGGCCGCGACCAGCTGATCGTGTGCGGGGTCTACGCCCACGTGGGGATCCTGACCACCGCCAACGAGGCCTTCGCGCACGACATCCAGACCTTCGTGGTGGCCGATGCGGTGGCCGACTTCACCCCGGAGTTCCACCGGATGACGGTGGAGTACGTGGCCACGCGCTGCGGCATGGCCGTGACCACCGCGGACGTGCTCGGGCAGCTCGCCGGCCTCGCGGTGGAGGCGGTCCGTTGACCGGGCCGGACCACCCGCTGCTGGGCCGCATCCTGGCGGGCGGCCCGGCCCACGCCCCGCACTTCGCGCTGGTCCACCGGCCGGAGGCGGGGGCGGGCGGGGTGGACGTGCTGGTCGGCCGGGCCGCCGAGGTGCCGGACGGGGCGGGGCTGGCCGGGCTGCCGCTGCCGGCGGCGGAGGCCGGGGCGGGGGCGGGGCCGGCGGCAGCAGCGGCGGGGGCCCGCGGCCGGCACGAGCTGCTGGCGCTGCTGCCGTACCGGCAGGTCCGCGAGCGCGGCTTCGCGGCGCCGGACGACGGCACGCCGCTGGTCGCCCTGGAGATCCACGACCAGGCGGTGGTGCCGCTCGCCGAGGTGCTGCGGCGGCTGCCGCGGGCGGCGCTGCGGACCTCGGGCGGCGCCTTCGACATCGACGACGAGCAGTACGCGGCACGCGCGGCGCAGGTCCTGGCCGAGGAGATCGGCCGCGGCGAGGGCGCCAACTTCGTGCTGCAGCGCAGCTGGACGACCACGGTCGAGGACTGGAGCGCGCAGCGGGCCCTGTCGTTCTTCCGGCGGATGCTGCTGGCCGAGCCGTCGGCGTACTGGACCTTCCTCGTGCACCTGGGCGACCGCACGCTGATCGGGGCCACGCCCGAGCGGCACGTCAGCCTCGCGGGCGGCACGGCGGTGATGAACCCGATCAGCGGCACCTACCGCTATCCGGCCTCGGGCCCGACGGTGACCGGGCTGCTGGACTTCCTCGCCGACCGCAAGGAGGCCGACGAGCTGTACATGGTCGTGGACGAGGAACTGAAGATGATGGGCCGGGTCTGCACCGACGGCGGGCGCGTCGTGGGCCCGTTCCTGAAGGAGATGTCGCGCCTGGCCCACACCGAGTACCTGATCGAGGGCCGCACCGGCCTCGACGTGGTGGACGTGCTGCGCGAGACGATGTTCGCGCCGACGGTGGTGGGCAGCCCGCTGGAGAGCGCCTGCAAGGTGGTCGAGCGGTACGAGCCGGAGGGCCGCGGCTACTACAGCGGCGTGGCGGCGCTGATCGGCCGCGATGCGGCGGGGGCGCGCACCATGGACTCGGCGATCCTGATCCGCACCGCGGACGTGGACCGCGCGGGGGCGCTGCGCCTGGCCGTCGGGGCCACGCTCGTACGGGAGTCCTCCCCCGAGGCGGAGGTGGCCGAGACCCGGGCGAAGGCGGCGGGGCTGCTGGCGGCCCTGGAGCGGGAGCCGGAGGCGGCGCCCGCGGCTGCGGCAGAGCCGGCCGCCGGGTCGTTCGCCGGGCATCCCGAGGTGCGGCAGGCGCTCGCGGCGCGCAACTCGGCCCTGGGCTCCTTCTGGCTGGCCGACCCGGCGTCGCGGGCGGAGACCAGGCCCGGGCTCGCGGGCCGGCGGGTGCTCATCCTGGACGCGGAGGACACGTTCACGGCGATGGCGCAGCACCAACTCGCCGCGCTGGGGCCGGAGGTGGCCATCCGCCGCTACGACGAGCCGTACGACCCGGCCGCGTACGACGTGGTGATCGTGGGCCCGGGGCCCGGCGACCCGCGCGAGAGCGGCCACCCCAAGATCGCCGCGATGCGGGCGGCGACGGAGGGCCTGCTGCGCAGCGGCACGCCGTTCCTGGCGGTGTGTCTGGGGCACCAGGTGCTCAGCACCCTGCTGGGCCTGGAGATCAGGCGGCGCCCCGTGCCGAACCAGGGCGTCCAGCTGAAGATCGACTTCTTCGGCCGGCCCGAACTGGTCGGCTTCTACAACACCTTCGCCGCGGTCAGCGCCGAGGACTCCTTCCGCTGCCCGCGCCGCCCGGGCACCGTCCGGGTCTGCCGGGACGGGGAGACGGGCGAGGTGCACGCGCTGGCGGGGCCCGGCTTCGCCTCCGTGCAGTTCCACCCGGCGTCGATCCTCACGCAGAACGCGACGCCGATCCTCGCGGACCTCCTGGACGCGGCCCTCGGCCACCGCATCCCGTGACGACCGTGACGACCGAGCTGCGTGCGACACCCGTGACACCCCTGCCCGGCCTCGAGCACGGCCGTGGCCGGATCCGTGACCGCCGTACGACCGCCACCGACACCGGAGGATCCATGTCCCCCACCGCCCTGCTCGACCTCACCCGCCAGGACGACCGCGTCTCGGAGCTCGACTCCACCATCATCGACCTGGTGCGCCGCCGCACCGAGATGGTCACCGAGCTCCAGCAGGCCAAGGGCCGGGCCGGCCTGCCGCGCACACAGCTGGGCCAGGAGACGGAGATGCTCAACCGGTACCGCTCCGCCCTGGGCGCCCAGGGCACGACGCTGGCCCTGCTCCTGCTCAAGCTGGGCAGCCGGCCCGACCTCCTCCCCGACGGCAGAAGCTGAGCCGTCCCCCGCCAGGGACGACCGCTCGACAACCGCACGAGAGCGCCTCGTCGGCCAATGGCCGAAGGGGCGCTCTCTTCGTTCCCGGGAACGCCCGAACAGTCCGGAATGGTCCGGTTCCCGGCCGCGTATCCCTCGACCTGAACTCAATACGAACTGGAGGCGGGCGGCCGCGTCCCGAACGGCCCCCGGATCTGCTTGCAACGGCCCCCGGCCGCTGCCTAGTGTGCTGAACGAGGGCAGGGAACAGGTACGGGAGAAATTCCATCTCCGATTTCGGGCCACGGGGGGTTTGCGAAATGCCTCGCACCACATTCCTCCCGCCGGCCGGACCCGCGTCCCGCCGGCTCCACCGGACCGTGCACTGACCCGCGTTCCCGTATTTCCCCGGCGCCACCGCCGTGCACCACCCGCCGGCCGTACCGGCGCCCAGGCCGCCGGCCCCTCGCCCGCATTTCAGCACGGGCTTTTTCGGAATTCAGGACCAGGGAGGAACAACGTGCTCGTTGTGACGGCAGCAGAAGCCCAGCAGTGGCTCATCGAGAAGATTGCCCACAAGCTCGGGGTGGAGCAGAGCGAGGTGTCACCCGAGCTGTATTTCGACGAGCTCGACCTCGACTCCACCGAGGCTCTGATCCTCGCCGGGGAAATGGAGAACTGGCTCGGATTCGAACTCGGCACCACGACCCTGTGGTACCACCCCACCATCAAGGACCTGGCCGCCTTCATCGCGGAGGAGTCCGCGACCCGCGCCGAGGAACAGCATGCGGCTGCGTCCTGACCGGACTCCGGCGCCCGTCCGCCGGCTCCGCGCCGCCGACGGCGGCGCGGGCACGGTGTACCTGGTGCACCCCGGCGCACTGGACGCCGAGGTGCACCGGACGCTCGCCGAGGCGCTGCCCGGCGGCACCGGTCTCACCGTGCTCGACCTGTCCGCGCTCCCGGAGTACTGGGAGGCCGCGCTGACCGGCGGCCGCGCCGCCACCACCGTCGAGGACCTCGCCGGCCGGCTGGCGGACGAGCTGGTCCGCGCCCGCACCGCCGACGGCGCGGACGGCCGCCCGTACACCCTCGCCGGCTGGTCGTTCGGCGGTGTGATCGCCCAGGCCCTGGTCGAGCGGCTCCCGGCCGGGCAGCGGCCCCGGCAGCTCGTACTGCTCGACAGCATCGCCCCCACCGATGCCTACAAGCCGTCGGACGAGGAACTGAACCCCGCGCTGCTCCTCGGCTGGTTCGCGCTGTACCTCGGGGCCAAGCGCGGACTTCCGGTGGTCCCGGACGCCGAGCGGCTCGCCGGGGCCGGCGTCGAGGACGGCCTCGAGGCCGTGCTGGAGGCCGCCGTCGCCGGCGGCGCCCTGCGTGCGGACACGCCGGTGTTCGGACTGCGCAAGCTGTACGACACGTACGTGGACGGCCTGCTGCGCAACAACCGGCTGACGGCCCCCTACCGGGCCGTCCCGTCGAGCGTGCCGCTGGTCCTCGTCACGGCCGAGGGCAGCCTGATCCCCGACGACCCCACCCTCGGGTGGGAGCCGCTGGCCCCCCACGGCCTCACCACGCACCGCAGCCCCGGCGACCACTACACCATGCTCAGCCGCCCGGACGCCGCCGCCGTGATCGCCCGGCTCGTGCACGCCGCATGAGCCCGCTCCTGGCAGGCCCTTCTCCACGATGACCGGCGGACCCCGGCCCACGGGCCGATCGCCCCGAGACCTAGAGAGCTCTGTCGTGAATTCTCCGCAGCCCGTCAAGCCGCCGTCGGACAGCCACCTCGACCGTCGGCTCGCCCACGACCCCATCGCCATCGTCGGCCTCTCCGCCCTGTACCCGAAGTCGCCGGACCTGCGCGAGTTCTGGGCCAACGTGGTCTCGGCGGCCGACTGCATCGAGGACGTGCCCGACACCCACTGGGACGTGTCCGAGCACTACGACCCGGACCCGACGGCGCCCGACAAGACGTACTCCCGGCGCGGCGGCTTCATCCCGGACGTGCCGTTCAACCCGCTGGAGTTCGGCCTGCCCCCGAACACCCTGGAGGTCACCGACGTCCTCCAGCTCCTCAGCCTCGTCGTCGCGCGCGACCTGCTGAAGGACGCCGGCGCCGAGCAGCCCTGGTACGACGCCTCCCGCACCGGCGTGGTCCTCGGCATCACCGGCGCCAACCAGCTCACCCAGCCACTGACCGCCCGCCTGCAGACCCCCGTCATCAAGGAGGTCGTCCGCAGCTGCGGGCTCTCCGAGCGGGACGCAGAGGAGATCGCGGCCAAGTTCCGCCTCGCGTACGCCCCGTGGGAGGAGAACTCCTTCCCCGGCATGCTCGGCAACGTCGTCGCCGGCCGGGTCGCCAACCGGCTCGACCTCGGCGGCATCAACATGACCGTCGACGCCGCCTGCGCCAGCTCGCTCGGCGCGGTCCGCGCCGCCGTCAGCGAGCTCCTGGAGCGCCGCTCCGACACGATGCTGGTGGGCGGCTGCGACGCCGAGAACACCATCTTCATGTACCTGTGCTTCAGCAAGACGCCCGCCCTGTCGAAGTCCGGGAACATCCGCCCGTTCGACAAGGACGCCGACGGCACCCTGATCGGCGAGGGCATCGGCATGCTGGCCCTGCGCCGCCTCTCCGACGCCGAGCGCGACGGCAACAAGATCTACGCGGTGCTGCGCGGCATGGGCACCTCCAGCGACGGCCGCTTCAAGTCCATCTACGCCCCGCGCGCCGAGGGCCAGATGGTCGCGCTGCGCCGCGCGTACGAGGACGCCGACTGCTCCCCCGCCAGCGTGGAGCTGTTCGAGGCGCACGGCACCGGCACCGCCGTCGGCGACGCCACCGAGCTGAAGGCGCTGACCTCCGTCCTCGCCGAGGCCTCCGACACCAAGGGCTACGCGGCCGTCGGCAGCGTGAAGTCCCAGATAGGCCACACCAAGGCGGCCGCCGGCGCGGCCGGCATGATCAAGCTGGCGCTGGCCCTGCACCACAAGGTGCTGCCGCCCACCATCAACGTGCAGGAGCCGAACGGCTCGCTGCAGCCCGGCGCCGGCCCGCTGTACGTGAACTCCGAGGCCCGCCCGTGGATCCGCCACCCCGAGCGGCCCAAGCGCCGGGCCGCGATCTCCTCGTTCGGCTTCGGCGGCACCAACTTCCACATGGTGCTGGAGGAGCACGGCGAGGGCGAGGACCTGCGGCCCGCCCACCCGGTGGCCTCCGTCCACCTGTGGCACGCCGCCGACACCGGCGCGCTGACCGAGCTGCTCGCCGCCGGCGCCCCCGCCACCGGGGGTCCGGCCCCCGAGGGCAGCGCCCGCATCGCGCTGGTCGCCCGCACCGCCGAGGAGCTGGCCGCGCTGCGCGAGCTGGCGCTCGGGCAGCTGCGCGCCCGGCCCGCGGAGGAGGCCTGGTCGCACCCCAAGGGCGTGTACTTCCGCCGCCGCGCCGCCGCGGCCGGCAAGGTCGGTGCGCTCTTCTCCGGCCAGGGCAGCCAGTACGTCAACCCCGGCAGGACGGCCGTGATGGCGCTGCCGCCGCTGCGGGCCGCCTTCGACGCGGCCAACCGGCAGTTCGAGGGCGCCGCCGAGGCGCTGTCGGCGGTCGCCTTCCCGCCGCCGGCGTTCGACCAGGCCGCCCGTACGGAGCAGGAGGCCGCGCTGCGGGCCACCGCGTACGCGCAGCCCGCCATCGGCGCCCTGTCCGCGGGCCAGTTCCGCTACCTGAGCGAGCTGGGGTTCACCGCCGAGGGCTTCCTCGGCCACAGCTTCGGCGAGCTGACCGCCCTGTGGGCGGCCGGCTCCCTCGACGACGACGCCTTCTTCGCCCTCGCCCGCGCCCGCGGCACCGCGATGGCCCCGCCGGCCGAGGAGGGCTTCGAGGCCGGCGCGATGGCCGCGGTGTCCGCGCCGGAGGAGCGGGTGGCCGAGCTGCTCGCCGCCCGCGAGGGCGTTGTGGTCTGCAACCGCAACGCGCCCGACCAGATCGTGGTGGGCGGGGCCACCGCCGAGGTGGAGAAGCTGATCGCCGCCGCCAAGGACGCGGGCCTGCGGGCCTCCCGGCTGCCGGTGTCGGCCGCGTTCCACACCCCGTTCGTCGGGCACGCGGTCGAGGCGTTCCGCGGCAGCGTGGACGCGGTGGAGGTGTCCGCCCCGGCCGCGCCGGTGTACGCCAACACGCGCGGCGCGGTCTACGGCGAGGACGTCGCCGCGAACCGGCGGATCCTCACCGAGCAGCTGCTGAACCCGGTCGACTTCGCCGCCCGGGTGGAGGAGATGTACGCGGCCGGGTTCCGGGTGTTCGTGGAGTTCGGCCCGAAGGACGTGCTGGCCAAGCTGGTCGGCCGGATCCTGGGCGAGCGGGAGCACACCGTGGTCGCGCTGGACGCCGGCCCCGGCAAGGACGCGGACACCGCGCTGAAGCAGGGCGTCGCCCAGCTCGCGGTGCTCGGCCTGGCGCTGGCCACCGCGGACCGCTACACCGCGGTCCGGGAGGCGGAGACGGCCCCCAAGAAGGGCATGTCGATCCTGCTCAACGGCATCAACTACATCTCGCCGGAGCGCCGGGCCGCGTACCGCGACGCGATCGAGAACGGCTACCGCATCGCCGTCCCGACCCTGCCGGCCGTTGCCGCGGCGCCCGTCGCGGCCTCCGCACCGGCTCCCGCACCGGCCGCCGCGAAGGCCCCGGCCGCACCGGCCCCGGCAGCCGCACCCGCCGCCGCACCGGCTCCGGCTCCGGCCGCCCCGCAGCCCGTACCGGTGGCAGCGGTGGCCGCGTCCGCCGCACCGGCCGCCACCGCCACGGCGGTCGCCGTCCGGCCCGCACCGGCCCCGGTCGCGGCCTCCGTCCCCGCACCGGCTCCGGCACCCGCGCCGGCGCCGGCCCCGGAACCCGCCGTCATGGAGACAGCCCACGTGGACAACGACCGCCTGGCCGATCTTGTGGCCGACCACCTTTCCCTGCACGACGACTATCTGAGCGGCCAGCTGCACAGCGCCGAGCGCCTGACGAGCCTGCTCGAGCGCGCCGCCGACCAGGGGCAGCTGAGCGAGGTGCTCGAAGCGGTCAACGCCGTCAAGGAGCACGGCCTGGACATCGGCCGCAGCCACCTGCGGGCCAACGAGATCCTGCGCGACCTCGCGCAGCTGGAGCTCGGCGCCGCCCCGGCGTCCGTGGAGCGGCCCGCCGCCCTGACCCGGCAGCCCGCTCCGGCCCCGCGCCCGGCGGTGGCCCCGGCCCCGGCCCCCGCGGCCCTGGCCCCGGCTCCGGTCGCCCCGGCCCCGGCTCCCGCCCCGGCCGCTCCGGCCCCGGCCCCGGCTCCGGCGCCCGCCCTGGTCGCCGCCGCGGTGGCCGCGCCCGCCGCCGCCCCGCAGGCCCCGGCCGCCCCGAAGGCCGCCCCGGCCCCGGCCCCCGCGCCGGCTGCTGTCGCGGCCCCCGCTCCCGCTCCGGCCGCCCCGGCTCCGGCCGTTGCCACCGGGCCGGGTGTGGAGGCGGTCCTGCTGGAGGTCGTCTCGGAGAAGACGGGCTACCCCGCCGACATGCTGGACCTCGACATGGACATCGAGGCCGACCTCGGCATCGACTCCATCAAGCGCGTCGAGATCATGGGCGTCCTCCAGGAGCGGGCGGGCGCAACGACCACCGCCGGACCGGAGCAGCTCGCCGAACTGCGCACCCTGCGCGACATCATCGGCATCATGGCGGGCTCCACGGCCACCGCGGCCCCGGCCGCCCCGCCCGCGGCTCCCGCCGCCGCCCCCGCGGCCGCCTCCGGCCCGGACGCCGGCGCCGTCCAGGCCGTCCTGCTCGAGGTCGTCTCCGAGAAGACCGGCTACCCCGCCGACATGCTCGACCTCGACATGGACATCGAAGCCGACCTCGGCATCGACTCCATCAAGCGCGTCGAAATCATGGGCGTCCTCCAGGAACGCGCCGACGCCACCGTCACCGCCGGACCCGAACAGCTCGCCGAACTGCGCACCCTGCGCGACATCGTCGAGATCATCGCCGGTGCCGCGGGCGCCGCCGCCCCGGCCGCCGCTCCCGCCGCCGCCCCCGCGGCCGCCTCCGGCCCGGACGCCGGCGCCGTCCAGGCCGTCCTGCTCGAGGTCGTCTCCGAGAAGACCGGCTACCCCGCCGACATGCTCGACCTCGACATGGACATCGAAGCCGACCTCGGCATCGACTCCATCAAGCGCGTCGAGATCATGGGCGTCCTCCAGGAACGCGCCGACGCCACCGTCACCGCCGGACCCGAACAGCTCGCCGAACTGCGCACCCTGCGCGACATCGTCGAGATCATCGCCGGTACGACGGCCGGCGCGGCTCCCGCGGCTGCGGCTGCGCCCGCCACTGCGGCGACCGCCCCCACCGGTCCCGATGCCGGCGCCGTCCAGGCCGTGCTGCTGTCCGTCGTGAGCGAGAAGACCGGCTACCCGGCCGACATGCTCGACCTCGACATGGACATCGAAGCCGACCTCGGCATCGACTCCATCAAGCGCGTCGAAATCATGGGCGTCCTCCAGGAGCGCGCCGACGCCACCGTCACCGCGGGGCCGGAGCAGCTCGCCGAGCTGCGCACCCTGCGCGACATCGTGCAGCTGATCGCGGGCTCCGCCCCCACCGCAGCCCCCACCGCGGAGGCCGGCGCCGCCACCGCCGCCCCTGCCGCCGCCCCGGCCGACGGGCCGCAGCAGCCCAAGGCGGGTATCGGCCGGGCGCAGGCCGCCCTGGTCGAACTGCCCACGCCCGACCTGCTGGTCGACGCGTACGCGCAGGGCTCGGCCGCCCTCGTCGTCGACGACGGCTCCGAGCTGGCCCCGGCCGTCGCCGGCCGCCTCGCCGACACCGGCTGGCGGGTGCACGTGCTGCGGCTGCCCGGCGTCGCCGAGCGCATCACCGGCGCCGAGGACCACGCCCTGTCCGGCTGGGGCGTGACCGAGCTCGCCGAGCGGATCGAGGCGATCCTCGCCGACCGGGTCGCCCTGGTGGTCGACCTGTCCGCCGCGCACGGCGGCGAGTGGGCCGACGGCGTCCGCCGCCTGGCGCACACCCTCCTCGTCGCCAAGCACGCGGTCGAGCCGCTGACCGCGGCGGCCGGATCCGGCCGGGCCGCGTTCGTCACCGCCACCCGGCTCGACGGCCGCTTCGGCCTCGGCGGGGTCCCCGAGGAGCAGGTCCCGGCGGGCGGTGTCGCCGGCCTGGTCAAGACGCTGGCCGTGGAGGCCCCGGCGGTGTTCTGCCGGGCCGTCGACCTGGCCCCCGCGCTGGACGCGCAGTCCGCGGCCGCACTCGTCGTGGCCGAGGCGTACGACGCCGTCACCGACACGGTGCAGGTCGGCCACGACGGCACCCGCCGCGTCGGCCTCACCCTGGCCGAGCAGCCGCTGACCGGCTCCGGCACCACCGGGGTCCCCGCCCTCGGCTCCGACGACCTGCTGGTCGTCACCGGTGGCGGACGCGGCATCACCGCCGCCTGTGTCGTCGAACTGGCCGAGCAGTACCGGCCGGGCCTGCTCCTGCTGGGCCGCACCCCGCTGGCCGACGAGCCCGAGTGGGCACGCGGCATCGCGGACCCGGCCCTGAAGGGCGCGGCGGCCGCGCACCTGAAGGCGACGGGCGAGAAGCCGACGCCGAAGCGGGTGGAGCAGCTCAGCTCCGCCGTCATCGGCGCCCGTGAGATCCGGGGCACCCTGGAGCGGGTCCGGGCCGCGGGCAGCGAGGTGGAGTACCTGGCGGCGGACATCACCGACGCGGGTGCGACCGCCGCCGCGCTGGCCCCGTACCGGGAGCGCATCACCGGTCTGGTGCACGGCGCCGGCGTCCTCGCCGACCAGCTCATCGCCAACAAGAAGGCCTCCGAGATCGAGCGGGTCTTCGCGCCGAAGCTGACCGGACTGCGCGCGGTGGCCGCCGCCCTGCCCGAGGGCTCCCTGCGCCACGTGGTGCTGTTCTCCTCGGTGGCCGGCTTCTTCGGCAACCAGGGCCAGTCGGACTACGCGATGGCCAACGAGGTGCTCAACGCCTGGGCGTCCTCCTTCAAGCAGCGCAACCCGCAGGCCCACATCACCTCCCTCAACTGGGGTGCGTGGGAGAGCGGCATGGTCTCCCCGCAGGTCAAGGCGATCTTCGAGGAGCGCGGCATCGTCCTGATCCCGGTGGAGACCGGGGCGCGGCTGTTCGCCGAGCAGTTCTCGGCCGGCCGGGCGGACGACGTCGTCACCGTCCTCGGGCCGACGACCCCGCTGTCGGAGCCGGAGCGGCCCGCGGGCGGTGCGCCGGTGACGGTGCAGCGGTCGCTGGCCGCGGTGGCCGAGGACCTGGTCGTCGTGGACCACGTGATCGGTGACGCGCCGGTGCTGCCCGCGGTGGTGGCGCTCGGCTGGGCGATCGGCGCGGTGGAGCGGACCAGCGGCGAGGAGGTGCGCCAGGTGCGCGACTTCTCGGTCCAGAAGGGCATCGTCTTCGACGGCACCCAGCCGGAGCAGCTCACCCTGACGCTGGCCCCGGCCGGCGACGGCTCGGTGCAGGCCTCGATCCGCTCGGCGGACGCGCAGGGCGCCGTACGGCCGCACTACGGCGCGGTGGTCGCCACGGGGGCGGCACCCGCCGAGGCCACGGTCGCCGGGCTCCCGGCGCTCGGCTCCGGGCGTGACGCGGCGGACCTCTACTCGGACGGCACGCTCTTCCACGGCCCGGCCCTGCGCGGGGTGCGCCGGGTGCTGGCCGAGGCGGAGTCCCGGCTGGTCCTGGAGGTCTCGCTGGCCGAACTGAGGCCGGACGGGGGCGCCTTCGGCGGCTCGCGGTTCGCGCCCGGCACGGCCGACCTGCTGCTCCAGGCGGGCCTGGTGTGGGTGAAGCTGTTCCGCGGGACGGCCGGGCTGCCGCTCGGCGTGGCCCGCGCCGACCTGCACCACCCGCTGCCGGACGGCGAGCCCTTCCTGATCGTGGTCGAGCCGACCGCGGCGAGCAACGGCTCGAGCTCCTCGCTCACCATCACGGCCTGCGCCCCCGACGGCCGCGTCCTGACCCGCTTCGACGGTGTCTCCGTGGTCTCCGCCCCGCAGCTGGCGGCCAAGTTCGCCACCCGGAACGGCATCAGCGGCTGATCCCGCTTCGTACCTGACGACGTAAGCGGTCGCGTCGGCCCGGACGGCACCAGCACCACCCCGGCCGTCCGGGCCGGCCGCCCCTCAGAAGGGACCCCACAGCTCTCATGAGCAAGTACGCGATCGTCGGCCTCTCCTGCCTGTTCCCGGGAGCCGAGACCCCTGCCGCGTTCTGGCAGAACCTCAGCTCCGGGGTGGACAGCCGCAGGGAAGGCGGGGAGGAGGTCTTCGGCCCCGCCCTCGACACCCGGGACACCGACCCCCGGCACGAGATCTACTGCCGCCGGGGCGGCTTCATCACCGACTTCGAATTCGACCCGACCGGCTACCTCCTCGACGCCGGCAAGCTGTCCGGGCTGGACCGGATCTTCCACTGGTCGCTGCACGTGGCCCGGGAGGCGCTGCGCGACAGCGGCTACGCGGACCGCCCGGAGATCCTGGCCCGCACCGGCCTGGTCCTCGGCAACTACTCCTTCCCCACCCTCGCCTCGGCCGAGGTCAGCGTGCCGCTCGTGCAGGAGGCCGTGCTCCAGGGCCTGCGCGAGGCCGGCCACCCGGCCCTCGGCGCCCTGGCCGACCCCGCCCTGCAGATCGACGCGAAGGCCCTGCACCCGCAGGACCTGCGGGTCAGCGGCTCCCCGGTCGGCGTGGCCGCCACCGCGCTGGGCCTGGGCGGGCCCCGCTACGCCCTGGACGCAGCCTGCTCCTCGGCCCTGTACGCGCTGAAGCTGGCCTGCGACCACCTCGCGGCCGGCCAGGCCGACCTGGTGCTCGCGGGCGGCGTGTGCGCGCCGGACCCCACCCTCATCCACCTGTCGTTCTCCGACCTCCAGGCCTACCCGCGCGACGGGTTCAGCCAGCCGTTCGACGACCGCTCCGGCGGCATCCTGACCGGCCAGGGCGCCGGCATGGTCGCCGTCAAGCGGCTCGCGGACGCGCGGCGCGACGGCGACCGCATCCTCGCGGTGGTCGACGGGATCGGCCTGACCAACGACGGGGCCGGGCGGCACCTGCTGGTCCCGCAGGGCGGCGGCCAGCTCCAGTCCTACGAACTGGCGTACGCCGAGGCCGGGATCGACCCGGCGGCCGTGGACTACCTGGAGTGCCACGCCACCGGCACGCCCATCGGCGACGCCACCGAGGCCGGGTCGGTCGCCGAGTTCTTCGGTGCGGCCGGCAAGACCCCGCTGATCGGCTCGGTGAAGGGCAACATCGGGCACCTGCTCACCGTCGCGGGGCTCAGCAGCATGCTCAAGGTGGTCCTGGCCATGGGCCACGGCCGCATTCCGCCGACCATCGGCGTGGAGCGGCCGGTGGCCTCGAAGGACGGCCTGGTCGGCGCCGCCAACCTGGTGCGCGAGGCCCGCGACTGGCCGGCCGGCGAGGGCCCGCGCCGCGGCGCGGTGTCCGCGTTCGGCTTCGGCGGCACCAACGCGCACGTGGTGCTGTCCGAGCACACCGGCGAGGAGGAGGCCGCCGAAGACACAGCCGAGGCCCCCCTGCCGGCCCTCGACGTGGTGGGCCTCGGTGCGCACTTCGGCGCGCTGGACGGCGTCGACGCGTACGAGCGGGCCGTGCACAGCGGTGCGGACGCCCTCGTGGAGCTGCCCGAGCGGCGCTGGCGCGGGCTGGACGGGACCCGGGACGGCTCGCTGCAGACCGCGACCGGGGTGAACCCGGACGCTCTGCCGCACGGCGCGTTCGTCGACGGGGTCGGCATCGACCCGATCGACCAGAAGATCCCCCCGACGGACCTGCGCACGTACAACCTCCAGCACGCGCTGGCCACGAAGGTCGCCGACGAGGCGCTGCAGGACGCCGGCTACTCCCGTACGGTGCCGGCCGGCCGGACCTCGCCCGAGCCGCGCCGCATCGCGGTGGTGGTGGCGATGGAGATGGAGCCGACCACCCACCTGCGGCTGACCCGCTACCGGCTCGGGCAGTTCCTGCGCGAGGGCTTCGAGCGGGCCGGGGTGGCGGTCGACGAGGAGCAGCTCGCGGCGCTGACGGCCGTGGGCCGGGACGCGGTCGTCGACCCGATCGTCGCCAACGAGGTGCTCAGCTACATCGGCAACGTGATGGCGAGCCGGATCTCCTCGTTGTGGAACCTGACCGGCCCGTCGTTCACCGTCTCCGCGGACGGCTCGGGCACCGCCGAGGCGCTCGAGGTCGCGCGGCTGCTGCTGCTCGACCCGAGCATCGAGGCCGTCCTGGTCGGTGCGGTCGACCTGGCGGGCTCGGCGGAGAACCTGCTGCTCACCCCCGAGGTGGTCGCCGGGGCCGGGCTGACGTTCGGCGAGGGCGGCCGCGGCCGCCGCATCGGCGAGGGCGCCGGCGCGGTCGTGGTGACCCGGCCGGGCGGCGCCGCGCAGGGGGCGACGGTGTACGCGCGCCTGGAGTCCCTGGCGGTGCGGCATGCGGCCCCGGTCGACGGGGCGCTGCCGGAGGCCGACCGGGACGCGTTCGCGGCAGCGGCCGAAGCGGCGCTGGCCGCGGCGGGCGTCACCGCGTCCGACATCGGGTACGTGGAGGCCCACGCGGGCGGCACCGAGGCCCAGGACCGGGCCGAGATCGCCGCCCTCGCCTCGGTCTACCCGGCCGGTACGGCGAGCGTCGCCCTCGGCAGCGCCAAGGCGCAGGTCGGCGACGCCGGGTGCGCGGCGGGCATGGCCGCGCTGATCCGGTCGGTGCTGGTCCTGCACCACGGCTACCTGCCGGGGACGCGGGGCTGGGACCGGCCGGCCGCGGACCTGGCCGGGGAGTTCGAGGCCTCCGGCCTGTACGTCCCCGAGGCCTCGCGGCCGTGGCTGCGCCCCCGCAAGGACAGCCGCCGGTACGCGGCGGTGAGCTTCCTCGGCGGCAGCGGGGCCCACGGGCACCTGGTGCTGTCCTCGGACACCACCCGCGGCAGGGTCAGCCCCGCGGACTGGCGCCGCGCAGGCGGGCCGGTGGTGCTGCCGCTGGCCGCGGACTCCCTGGAGGAGCTGCTCACGCTGGTCGCGCTGCACCGGGACCTGATCGGCGAGGGCCGCGACCCGTACGAGCTGGCCCGCGCGGCGGCCCGCACCCTGCACGGGAAGGCGCTGCGCACGGTGCTGGTCGGCAAGGACGCCGCCGAGCTGGTCGCACAGCTGGAGCTGGCGGCCCGGGACCTGCCCGGCGTGCACGCCCGGGGCGGCGAGTGGGCCACCCCGGCCGGCAGCTTTTCCACCGCCGCGCCGATCGGCCCGGACGGGCGGGTCGCGCTGGTCTACCCGGGCGCGTTCAACTCGTACCCGGGCCTGGGGCAGGACTTCTTCCGGGCCTTCCCCGGGCTGCTGGACCGCTTCGAGAGCCAGGCGGACGAGCCGGCCCGGCTGATGCGGGCCGCCGCGCTGTACCCGCGCACGCGGGTGGCGCCGGGCCGCCGCGAGCTCATGGAGCTGGAGTCGCGGCTCGGCGAGGACATCCCGTTCATGCTGGCGACCGGCACCAGCTTCGCGATGCTGTACACCGACCTGGTGCGCGAGGTCCTCGGGATCCGGGCGCACGGCGGCTTCGGCTACAGCCTCGGCGAGTCGAGCATGCTGTTCGCCACCGAGTGCTGGCTGCCGGAGGGCCGCCGCGACGACCTCATCAGCAACACCCCGCTCTTCCGGGACCGGTTGACGGGGCCCCGGCGCACGGTCCGCGAGCTGTGGGACCTGCCCGAGGAGACCCCGGACGCGGACGTGTGGGCCAGCCACGTGCTGCTGACCGACGCGGACACGGTCGGGAAGGCGCTGGCCGCCGGGTACGACCGGGTGTACCTCACGCACGTCAACACCCCGTCCGAACTGGTGATCGCCGGTGATCCGGCGCAGTGCCGCGCGCTGATCAAGGAGCTGGGCTGCCCGGCGGCCCGGTCCCCCGTCAACGCGGTGATGCACTGCCCGGCCGTGGACGCCGAACTCGACGGCCTGGCCGGGCTGAACGACTACCCGACCGGCTCGACCGGCGGCCTGGAGCTGTTCAGCGCCTACGACTACGGGGTGCTGCGCAGCCTGGACCGTACGGAGGTCAGCCGGCGCATCGCGCACACCCTGCGCTCCGCGATCGACTTCCCTCGGCTGGTGCGGGGCGCGTACGAACGGGGGTTCCGCTACTTCCTGGAGGTCGGGCCGAGCGCGACCTGCTCGCGGTGGGTCAAGGACACCCTGGGCGACGCCGCGCACGTCGCGGTGCCGGTGGACCGGCGCGGGGTGCCGGCCGCGCGGTCGGTCGCGCAGCTGGTGGCCCGGCTGGTGGGCCACGGCCTCGACGTCGACCTGACGGCGCTGCTGGCCCCCGCCGGGGAGTCGGCCCCGGTCCTCGCGGCCCGCAACTCCCGCTTCCGCGTGGGCGGCGGCACCCCCGTCCCCGCCCGCATCGCCAAGGCCCTGGCGGCCGACGGGCCCGCGGCTCCCGCCGCAGGCGCCCCGGCCGGCCGGGGCGGCCGCACCCCGGCCACCGCCACCGGGGGCACCGCCACCACCGCCGCCACCGGGGGCACCGCCGCCCCGGCGCCCGGCTCCCGGACCGCCGCGTCCCGGGCCGGCGGGGCCGCCGACCGACCCAGCACCCGGACCACCGCCCCGGCCGCCGGCAACCCCGCCGGGCCGGCCACCGTCGCCCCGGCCGCCACGGCCGCGGGCACCACCGCACCCGGCAGCCCCGCCGGGCCCGGCACCACCGCCCCGGGCGCCCCGCGCGCCGGGGGGTCCGCCGGGCCGGGAACCGCCGGTCCCGTGGCGCCGGCCGCTGCGGCGGCCCGTCCCGCACCCGTCCCGTCCGTACCGCCGGAGGACCCACGCCTCATGCCTGCCGACCCGACCCTGGCCGATCCGGAGGTCATCGCCTTCGACGGCGAACCGATCTCTTTCCTGCCGTGGGCGCCCCCGGTGCCCGCGGCCGTGCAGCCCGCCGCCGCCGTGCCCGCCGCACCGGCCGCTCCGGCCGCCCCGGCCGTGCAGGAGGCCCCGCTCCCGGCCGCCGCCGCGGCCCCCGCACCCGCACCCGTCCGCCGGGCGCGCCGGACGGCCGCTCCCGCGGCGGCCGGTGACCCGGCGTCGGCCGCCGCCGACCTGGTGCGCGAGATCCGCCACCAGATGGTGAGCACCCACTCGGTGGTGATGGAGACGCAGCGCATCCTCCAGGACGCCACGCTCAGCCGGGCCGAGGCACTGCTCGACGGCGGCCCGGCGGCGGCCGCGGCGCCCACGGCGGCCGCGGTGGGCGCGCCGCCCGCCCGGGCCGCCCTGCCCGCCGCCCCGGCGGCACCGGCGGCGGCCCCCGCCCCGGCCACCGCGCCGCAGGAGGCGCCCCGCGTGGTGGAGGCCACGGCGGTGCTCCCGCCGGCCGCCCCGCAGAGCCCGCACGCGCCGCAGCCGCCCGCATCCGCCCCCAAGCCCGAGGGTGTGATCTGGGACGAGGCGGACCTGATGGAGTTCGCCGTCGGCTCCGTCGCCAAGGTCTTCGGCCCGGAGTTCGGCGTCATCGACGGCTACGCCCAGCGCGTCCGGCTGCCCGCGGAGCCGTACCACTTCGTCAGCCGGGTCACCGCGCTGTCGGGCACCACCCACGAGTTCAAGCCCGCGAAGATCACCACGGAGTACGACGTCCCCGAGGACGCCTGGTACGCGGTCGACGGCGGCGTGCCCCCGGCCGTCACGGTCGAGGCCGGCCAGTGCGACCTGCTCCTCGTCAGCTACCTCGGCATCGACTTCCGCAACAAGGGCGAGCGGGTCTACCGCCTCCTCGACAGCACCCTGGTCTTCCGCGGCAACCTGCCGCGCGTCGGCCAGACGCTGAAGTACGACATCTCCATCGACCGCTTCGTCCACAACGGCGACACCACGCTCTTCTTCTTCAGCTACAAGTGCTACGCCGACGGCGAGCTGATCCTCGAACTCCACGACGCCTGCGCCGGCTTCTTCAGCGCCGCCGAGCTGGAGACCCCGATCGGCGTCGTCATGACCGACAAGGAGAAGGCCGAGCGGGCGGCCCTGCCCAAGGGCTACTTCAAGCCCCTCGCCTACACCGACAAGAACCACCTGGACGCCGGCGACCTGGAGCTCCTCGCCCAGGGCCGCCCCGGGGACGTCTTCGGCCCCGACCACGCCCAGGACCCCGGCATCAACCCGGCCCTGCGCCTGCCGGTCGAGAAGCTGCGCATGGTCGACGAGGTCACCATCGACCGCAAGGGCGGCCCGCGCGGCCTCGGCACGCTCAGCGCCGTCAAGAACCTGCAGCCCGACGCCTGGTACTTCGAGTGCCACTTCCCCGACGACCCGGTGCTCGCCGGCTCCCTGGTCGCCGAGGGCGCGGTGCAGCTGCTGCAGATCTACCTGCTGCACCAGGGCATGCACCTGACCCTCCCGGACGCCGCGTTCCAGTGCGTCACGGACACCCCGATCGAGGTCCAGGTCCGCGGCCAGATCACGCAGAAGCACACGCAGATCCGCTACGAGGTCGAGGTCATGGAGCTCACGCTCCTGCCCCGCGCCACGGTCATCGCGGACGTGCTGATCTACATCGGGGACCTGCCGGTCATCCGGATGAAGAACCTCGGCCTGCAGGTCCGCGAGAAGCCGGGCACCCCGTACCGCCCGGAGGCCGGCGGCATCCCGCAGTTCCTGGGCCGCCGCAACCGCAGCGGCGAGGCCGCGATGATCAACGAGATGCACCTTGCGCACGCCGCCAAGGGCGACCTGGACATCGCAATGGGCCCCGAGTTCGAGGTCTACCGCACGAGCCGGGCCCCGTACATCCCCAACGGCGCCTTCCAGTTCGTCGACCGCGTCATGTCCCTCAAGGGCACCCGCGGCGACCTGCGCCCCGGCTCGGAGATGGTCACCGAGTACGACTCCCCCGCGGACGCCTGGTACTACGAGGAGAACTCCTTCCCCCACATGCCGAACGCCGTGTACATGGAGTCCTCCCTCCAGGCGGCGATCTTCCTCGGCTACTACCTGGGCGCCACCCTCAAGAACACCGACGAGCAGTACGCGATCCGCAACCTGGACGGCCGCGCCACCCTGGTCAAGGACATAGACCTGCGGGGCAAGACCATCCGCCACCACTCCAAGCTCCTGATGACCAGCGCCGTCACCGGCGCCGTGCTGCAGAACTTCTCCTACGAGCTGTCCGCCGACGGCGAGGTCTTCTACACGGGCGAGTCGCTGTTCGGGTACTTCAGCGACGCGGCCCTGGCCAACCAGGTAGGCCTGGACAACGGCACGTACGTCGCCCCGTGGATCGAGACCAACGAGGTCGACCCGGCGAAGGTCCGCCGCATCGAGCTCCCCGAGGGCGCCCCGGCGTTCACCGACCCGACCGGCGGCCACCTGCACCTGCCCGGCGGCCGCTACGCGCTGGTGGACCGGGTCGACCTGGTGCAAGGCGGCGGCCGGCACGGCCGCGGCTACCTGCACGGCCACCGGGCGATCCGCCCCGACGAGTGGTACTTCGACTGCCACTTCCACCGCGACCCGGTGATGCCCGGCTCGCTCGGCGTCGAGGCGATCCTGCAGGCCCTGCGCCTGTACGTGATCGAGGAGAACCTCGCCGAGGGCTACGCGCGGCCGCGCTTCGCGATGGCCACCGACGTGGAGATGGCCTGGAAGTACCGCGGCCAGATCCTGCGCCACGACCCCGAGCTCAACTTCGACGTGCACGTCAAGGAGGTGCGCCGCGAGGAGGGCCGCCTGCTGGTCATCGCCGACGCGGAGCTGGCCAAGCCGGGCCTGCGCATCTACGAACTCACCGACGTGGCCATCGAGGTCCGTCCCACCGAGGCCTGACGGCCCGACAGCTGAGCCCAAGGAGCTTCGTTTCCCCATGGACACTCTCGAGACCCCTCTCCGGTGGTACGGAGAGCGCAATCCCAGCATCGACCCGGCCGGGATCTACCAGGTGCTGGCCGACCTGGAGCACCCGTGTTTCATCACGGTCACCCGTGAGGGCATCGGTGCCGCGGCCGGCGGGTTCGCCACCGCCGACGGCGACGGCCTGCCCCTGCTGGCCGCCGCGCAGCCCCTCGCGCCGGAGCGGCTGGGCTCGGCCGCGTTCCTCGCCGCGCATGGTGTGAAGTACGCGTACATGGCCGGGGCGATGGCCGGCGGGATCGCCTCCGCCGACATGGTGATCGCCCTGGCCAGGGAGGGCTTCCTCGCCTCCTTCGGCGCGGCCGGGCTGCTGCCCGAGCACATCGAGCGGGCGCTCGCCCGGTTCGCCGCGGAGATCCCGGGGCTGCCGTTCGCGGTGAACCTGATCCACAGCCCGAGCGAGGACCGCCTCGAGCGGGAGGCCGTCGAGCTGTTCCTGCGGCACGGGGTGCGCTGCGTCGAGGCGTCGGCGTACATGGACCTCACCCCGCACGTGGTGCGCTACCGGCTGGCGGGCCTGCGCCGCGACGCGGAGGGCCGGGTCATCGCCGACAACCGGCTCATCGCCAAGATCTCCCGGCCGGAGACCGCCGAGCGGTTCATGCGCCCGGCGCCGGCCGCGCTGGTCACGGCCCTGCTGGAGCAGGGGCTGGTGACGGCGGAGCAGGCGGAGCTCGCCCGCCATCTGCCGCTGGCCGACGACATCACCGTCGAGGCCGACTCCGGCGGCCACACCGACCGCCGTCCGCTGCCCGCGCTGCTGCCGTCGATCCTGCGGCTGCGCGACACCGTCCAGCGCGAGTACCGCTACGCCGTCCCGATCCGGGTCGGCGCGGGCGGGGGGCTCGGCACCCCGGTCGCGGTGGCGGCGGCCTTCGCGATGGGCGCGGCGTACGCGGTGACCGGCTCGGTGAACCAGTCCTGCCTGGAGTCGGGTGCCTCGACGGCGGCCAAGGCGATGCTCGCCGAGGCCGGCATCGCGGACTGCGAGATGGCCCCGGCCGCCGACATGTTCGAGATGGGCGTGGACCTGCAGGTCCTGAAGAAGGGCACCTTCTTCCCGATGCGGGCCAAGCGCCTGTACGAGCTGTACCAGGCGTACGACGGCCTGGACGCGATCCCGGCCGCGGACCGGGCCAAGCTGGAGACCCAGGTCTTCCGGCGGCCGCTGGAGGACGTCTGGCAGGAGTGCGTGCAGTACTTCACCCGGCGCGACCCGGAGCAGCTGGCCCGCGCCGCCGACAACCCCAAGCGGAAGATGGCCCTGGTCTTCCGCTGGTACCTGGGCATGGCCTCGCGCTGGGCGGTGGTCGGCGAGGCGGACCGGGCGATGGACTACCAGGTCTGGTGCGGTCCGGCGATGGGCAGCTTCAACGACTGGGTGACCGGCAGCTATCTGAAGACCCCGGGCAACCGGCGGGTCGCCGAGGTGGCGCACCACTTGATGCGGGGCGCGGCCTTCCACACGCGGCTGGCCCAGCTGCGCAACGCCGGCGTGCACATCCCGGCGAGCGCGGCGGACTACCGTCCGGTCCCGCTGGAGACCGCGGGCGGGATGCCGTGAGCGCGCTGACCGCGGAGGCGCTGGAGGAGCTGCTCGGCGATCCGGCGGACGATGCCAATCCGTACGGGTTCGCCGCGGCCGTGGGCCGCGACGAGCGGGAGGAGTTCCCGGCCGCGTTCTGCGCGGAGCTGGCGCGGGCCGGGTTCCACCTGAACTACCTGCCCAAGGAGTGGGGCGGGGCGTTCGAGTCCTTCGACCGCAGCCTGACGCTGGTGCGCTCGGCGGCCCGCCGGGACGTCAACATCATGCCGGGCACGATGTTCAGCATCATCGCGGCGACCTGCCTGCAGCTGCACGGCAGCGTGGAGCAGCAGCAGCTCGCCGCGGAGATCCTGCGCGGCGGCGGCGCGGTGGGCTTCGCGCTGACGGAGGCCGCCCACGGCAGCGACCTGCTGGCCAACGAGGTGTCGCTGAGCCCGGACGGCGTGCTGGACGGCGAGAAGTGGATGGTCGGGCTGGGCCTGCGGTGCGAGGCGGTGTACGTCGTCGCCCGCACCGGGGCCCGCGGCCCGGGGGCGTTCTCGGCGGTCCTGCTGGACCTGCGCGGCGCCCCCGAGGGGCAGCTGGAGCGGCTGCCCGCGGCGGCCACGAACGGGATGCGCGGGATCGACCTGGCCCGGCTGCGGTTCACCGGCTTCGCGGTGCCCGAGGGTGCGCGCGTGGGCCGGGAGGGCGAGGGGCTGGAGGCGGCCGTCAAGGCGCAGCAGGCGGTCCGGCTGATGAGCATGGCCGGCAGCCTGGGCATCGCGGACAGCGCGGTCCGCCTGGCCCTGGACTTCGCCGTCGGGCGGAAGGTGGGCCGGGCGCAGCTGGCGGCCTCGCCGTGGCCGCGGCGCGAGCTGTCGGTCGCGGCGGCCGCCCTGCTGGCGGCGGACGTGGCGGCGCTGACGGCGGCCCGCGGTGTGCACGTGGTGCCGGAGGCGTTCTCGGTGTGGGCGCTGTCCGCCAAGCACGTGGTGGCGGAGGCCTCGGACGAGCTGATCCGGCGGGCGGGCGCGGTGCTGGCCACCCGCTCGGTGCTGCGGGAGGGCGAGCGGGGGGCCGGGCTGTTCCAGAAGCTCCAGCGGGACTCCGCGGTGGTGCGGGTGATCGATGCGAGCACCCTGGCCAACCTCAAGTCGTACGCGGGCCAGGTGCCCACCCTGACGGAGGGGCCGGCCCCGGCCGATCCGGCGGCGCTGGCCTCGGTGTTCGGGCTGGGCGCGGAGCTGCCCGCGTACGAGCCGGCCCGCCTCGACATGTTCGCCCGCGGGGTGGACCCGGTGCTGACGGGCCTGCCGGAGGCGGCGGCCGCCGTCTCCGGGGCCCTGGCCGACGGGGAGGACGCCGGGGTCGCCGCCCTGGTGGCGGAGCTCGCCGAGGGCGTCGCCGGCCTGGGCGACCTGACGCGGGCGGCCCGCGGGCCCGGCGCCGACCCCAACGCCCTGGTGGACGCGGCCGAGCGGTACGCGTGGCTGCACGCGGCCGCCTGCGCGGTCCACCTGTGGCGGGCCAACCCGGACCGCGCGCTGTACGGCACGGAGCCGGGCTCCGCCGGCTGGCTGGGCGCGGTCCTCGGCTACCTGCTGGCCCGCGCCGACGGCACCGACCCGCGGCGGCGCGGCGCGCTGCTGGAGCCCGCGCTGGACGCGGCGCTGGCGCTGCGGGAGTCCGGCCGGCTGTTCACCGCCCTGCCCGTGCGGCTGGCGGGGGCCCCGAACCGACAGGAAGAGTCCTGATGTCCAAGTCCGATCTGACCGCACTCGCCGCGGAGCTCGAGGCCTACCTCGGCGACCCGCACGACCCGGACAGCCGGATGCCGTTCTCCGGGGTGCTGGAGTTCGACGAGAGCGGCGCGTACCCGGTGCACTACGTGAACCTGCTGCGGCGCTGGGGCGCGCACCTGCGGGGCCTGCCGGCCGAGCAGGGGGGCCTCGCGGGCAACGTGGAGACCGGCGTCAACCTGATGCGCCTGGTCGCCCGGCGCGACCCGTCGACGGCCGTGGGCACGGCGCTGAACAACCTCAGCTTCATGCCCGCCTGGATCACCGGCACCGAGGAGCAGAAGCGCGCCCTGATCGCGGACATGCGCCGGGGCAGCTCGATGTCCTGGGGGCTGTCGGAGCGGGTCCACGGCAGCGACCTCGTCGCCAACGAGGTGCGGGCCGAGAAGACCGAGGGCGGCTGGCTGCTGACCGGCGAGAAGTGGCCGATCGGCAATGCGACGGTCGCCGACAAGATGGTCGTCTTCGCCCGGACCGGCGAGCGCCCGGGACCGGCCGCGTACTCGCTGTTCGTCGTGGACAAGTGGGCGGCGGACGCCGCCACGATCGAGGACACCCCCTTCGAGAACCTGTACGGGGTGCGGGCCCTGGACCTCAGCGGCGTCCGCTTCGACGGCACCTTCGTGCCCGAGTCGGCGATGCTCGGCGGCCGCGGGCAGGGCCTGGAGATCGCGCTGAAGGCCAGCCAGACGGCGCGCGTGGTGCTGATGCACCTGGCGCTCGCGGCCGTGGACACGAGCCTGCGCCTGGCCATGGACTTCGCCGAGGGCCGGGTGCTGCTGGGCGACACGATCGCCGACGTGCCGTACACCCGGCGCCAGCTGGCGGAGGCCTTCGCCGACCTGATGCTGGCGGACTCGGTGTTCCTGGGCGCGACGCGCAGCCTGCAGGCCGCGCCCGAGCAGGTCAGCGTCTGGTCGTCGGTGATCAAGTACCTGGTGCCGACGAAGCTGCAGAAGACCCTGTCGCAGCTGACGGTGGTGCTGGGCGCGCGGACGTTCGTACGCGACCACCCGCACTACGGCATGCACCAGAAGATGGTCCGCGACATCCTGATCACCGACATCGCCGACGGCAACACGGTGGTCAACCTGCGCAACCTCGGCCACCAGCTGGGCAGCCTCCTGGCCTCGGCGGCCGACCCGGACCCGGCGGCCGTGGCGGTGGCCGAGGAGCGGGCCGCGACCCTGTTCGGGATGGACACCGAGCTGCCGGTGTACGCGCCGTGGAAGCAGGAGCTGTTCAGCCGCGGCGGCCTGGACGACGCGGTGCTGGCCGCGCCGGACGGGGTGCGCCGGCTGCGCGCGCTGGCGGGCGCGGCCAAGGAGGGCGAGCGCGAACGGCTGCTGGCCGCGGCGGACGTGGCCGAGGAGCTGATCGGCCGCACCGGCTCCCTGAACGAGCGCGCCGGGGCCCTCAAGGCGCGGCTGGGGCGGGCGTACGGGCAGTCCCCGGAGCTGTTCGACCTGGCCAAGGAGTACTGCCTGGTGCACGCGGCGGCCGCGGTCGTGCTGACGTACGTGCACTCGTACGGGGTACTGGAGGACCCGCTCCCCAGCGCCGCTCTACTGCTGCTCCAGTTGGAGCGCGTACGCAGGGAGTTGTACCCGCACGAGGCGGTCACGGACCAGTCCGTGATCGACGAGGTGATGCAGGTGCTGCGGCATCTGCACCGGGAGAACCGGCTGTTCTCGCTCTGGCAGTTCCCGCTGGCCGAGCGCACCGCCGATTCCTCCGCCGCACGCATCTGACACCGCCGTAGAACCTGACTGTGAAGGACGTCTCCCATGTCGCAGAATCCCACTCCCCGCGTCGCGATCGTCGGCGCCGGCGTCGCCGGGATCTCCGCTGCCTACCACCTGCGTGACCACGCACAGATCACGATCTTCGAGCGGGAGGACCGGCTCGGCGGGCACGCCAACACCGTCGAGGTCGAGGAGAACGGCAAGGTCCTCGGCATCGACACGGCGTTCGTCGTCTTCAACCGGCCCGCGTACCCGAACCTCTTCGGTTTCTTCGAGGAGCTGGGCGTGGAGGCCGTCGAGCACCTCGGCGGGTTCAACTTCTTCGACCTGGACAGCGGCCTGGAGTACGGCACGCAGGAGCTGGACCTGGGCGAGGAGGAGGTCGTCGGCCGCTACTCCGACGAGTTCGTCACCATCTGGCGCGAGGCCCGCCGCTTCCACGAGGAGGGCCGGCGCGACTTCCTGCGCAAGAAGGCCGACATCCCGCTCGGCGAGTACCTCGACCGCGGCGGGTACAGCGAGGCCTTCCGCTACTCGTACGTGATCCTGCTCTGCTCGGCGGTGTGGTCCGTGCCGGCCGAGCTGATCTGGGAGATCCCCGCCTCGACGGTGATCGCCTTCTACCTGGGCCACGACGAGGGCGGCCTCGGTGGGCGCAAGGTGGACTGGCGCACCGTCGGCGGCGGCTCCATCTCCTACGTCCGCAAGGCGATCGCGGCGATCGGCGCCGAGCTGCGCACGGCCGAGCCGGTCACCTCGATCCGGCAGGACGCCGACTCGGTCACCGTCACGACGGCGAAGGGCAGCGAGACGTTCGACCACGTCATCGTCGGCGCCCACGCCGACGAGGCGCTGGCACTGCTGGAGAACCCCTCCGCCCGCCAGAAGGAGGTGCTGGGCCCGGTGCGCTACAGCTCCTCGCGCGTGGTGCTGCACACCGACACCTCGGTGATGCCGGCGACCAAGGAGCGCTGGGAGGCCTGGAACTACGGCCAGGTCGAGGCCGGCGGCCAGGCCCGCCAGTACGTCGCGTACTACATGAACAAGCTGCACGGCTTCACGGCGGAGAAGGACTACTTCGTCACCCTCGACTACCCGCTGGAGGTGGACCCGGAGTCGGTGATCGCGGAGTTCCCGTACACGCACCCGATCATCGACATCAACGTCCGCAACCTCCAGGCGGACATCTACAACGTCAACGAGGGGACGCGGCTGAAGCTGGCCGGCTCCTACTTCCACTCCAGGAAGCTGGGCTGGGACCAGATCGGCTCGCACGAGGCGGCGTTCTCCTCGGGCGCCGAGGCCGCGGCCCAGCTCCTGAAGGAACTGAAGGCGTCCGATCAGGGCTGACCGGGGCCGGCGCCCCGCCGGGCCGCGGACTGGCTCTCCTGCGCGAGGCGGCGCAGGGCCATCAGGACCGGCTCCAGCAGGACCGTCAGCACCAGGGCCCGCTCGGCCATCTCGAGCGGGTCCCGGAGGTCCTCGATCCCGTCGAGGTCGACGGCCGCGATCCGGCCGGCGAGTTCGCCGTACGGGAGCAGCCGGTGCCAGTCGTAGTCCATGCCGAGGTCGGCGAGGGTCTGCAGGGTCCGGGCGATGACCGCCTTGCCGGCGGCGTCGTCGGACACCTGCCAGCCCAGGGCGTCCAGCAGGGCGTCGACCTCGGCGAGGCGGGACTCCTCGAGGTCCGCGGCCTCGCTCCCCTCGGCGTCGGCCGCTTCGGCGGTGGCGCCGAGGACGAGGCCGAGGACCTTGTGCGGGTCGTCCTCGCGCTCGTACACGCCGCCCAGGACCTCCTTGGCGGCGCCCACGCTCAGCCCCCGCACCCCGACCAGGGCCCGGACCAGCCGGAGCCGCCGTACGTGCGACTCGTCGTACTCGGCCTGGTTCGGGGCGGTGGCACGTCCGGGCGGCAGCAGCCCCTCGCGGAGGTAGTACTTGATGGTCGTGATCGGCACCCCGCTGCGGCGGCTCAGCTCAGAGATTCGCATCGTCTTCCGTTCTCGGCTTCTTTCACCGTCGATTGGCCAGTGGACAGTTCCACTCTCTATCATGGATACTGCAACTCTCCATTATTGAAGGCGAGGCTCACGGTGCCGAAACTCTCCTGGAAGGGCCGCAACCCGGTCCCCACGACCGCCCGCGTCCATGTCATGGCGTCCCGCTTCGAGGTGAAGTCGCTCTCCGACGTCCCGCGCTTCTTCGTGCGCGCCCTGGCCGCCTGGGCCCAGCTGAAGACCTCGCCCGGAGCGGTCGAGGCCTCGCTGATCGCCGAACCCCTCAAGCGCACCTTCTGGACGCTGTCCGCCTGGGAGAGCCGCGAGGCGATCTACGGCTACGCCAGGGCCGAACCGCACCGCGGCATCATGGGCGAACTCCGCTCCACCATGCGGACGTCGGTCTTCACCTTCTGGGAGATGCCCGTCTCCGTGCTGCCGCTCGACTGGGACGACGCCCGCACCCGCCTCGACGCCCAGCTCCGGGCCGACGCCGAGAACGCCGAGAACGCCGGCAGCTCCGACAACCACTCCTGACGCCGCGCCCGGACCACGACTCCCGGCCCGGGACACCCCCGCCCCGGGCCGGGGCACGTACTGCGCACCCCGCACCGCGCACTGCGCACCGCCCGGTGAACCCCGTCTTCCGTATGGAGAACCCCCTATGAGCACCGACACCAGCACCAGCGCCCGAGAAGCGGCCGGCGGCGCGCCTCCCGCACGCCGCGGCGCCACCGCACCCCTGTGGCTGTCGATCATCGCGACGAGCGTCCCGATGTTCATGGTGGCGCTGAACAACCTCGTCGTGTCCACCGCCCTGCCGACCCTGGCCAAGGAGCTGAAGGCGGACACCCAGGACCTGCAGTGGTTCGTCAACGCCTACGTTCTGGCGTTCGCCTGTCTGCTGCTCACCGGCGCCGCCCTCGGCGACCGATTCGGGCGGCGGAAGGTCTTCCTCCTCGGCATCGCCGTCTTCACCCTGTCCTCGGTGTACTGCGGCCTGTGCGACACCACCGCCGAGCTCATCGTCGGCCGCGTCGCCCAGGGCGTGGGCGCGGCGGCCGTGATGCCGCTGTCGATGACCCTGCTCGCGCAGGCCGTGCCCGCGAACAAGCGCAGCCTGGCGCTCGGCCTGTGGTCCGCGTTCAGCGGTCTCGCCGTGGCCTTCGGCCCGCTCGTCGGCGGCGCCGTGGTCGACGGCATCGACTGGCACTGGATCTTCTGGATCAACGTCCCGGTCTGCCTGATCGCCGTTCCGCTGGTGCTGAAGGTGCTGGACGAGAGCAAGCTGGCCGGCACCCGCCTGGACCCGCTCGGCATGGTCCTGGCCACCGGCGGGCTCGTCGCCCTCGTCTGGGGCATCGTCAACGGCGCCGAGGACGGCTGGACCGACGGCCGCATCCTCGGCGCGTTCGCGGGCGGCGCCGTCCTGCTCGCCGCGTTCGTGGCGTGGGAGGCGCGGGCCAAGAAGCCGATGCTGCCGCTGTCCCTCTACCGGCTGCGCGCCTTCGTCATGTGCAACGTGGTCTCCGCGACGATGTACTTCGGCGTCTTCGGCTCCATCTTCCTGCTCTCCCAGTACCTCCAGATCGCCCCCGTCCGCACCCCGCTGCACGCCGGTGTCCTGACCCTGGCGTGGACCCTGATGCCGATGTTCATCGCGCCGGTGGCCGGCGCCCTGACCGACCGCGTCGGCGGCGGCCGCCTGATGGCGCTCGGCCTCTTCCTCCAGGCGGCCGGCCTCGCCTGGATCACCCTGGCGGCCACGGACAACACCCCGTACTCCCACCTCGTCGGGGCGATGGTCCTCGGCGGCACGGGCATGGGCTTCGCCTTCGCCCCGACCGCGGCGGTCGTCCTCGCCTCCGTCTCGCAGGACCTGTACGGCACGGCCTCCGGCGCCAACACCACGGCCCGCGAGATCGGCGGCGCGCTGGGCATCGCCGTCCTGTCCACGGTCTTCGTCCGCAACGGCTCGATGGCCAACGCCCAGGAGTTCGTGGACGGCATGCACCCGGCCGTCTGGGTCGGCGTGGCCGTGGTCTTCCTCGGCGGCCTGTGCGCCCTGGCGATCCCCCGCACGGTGAACCGCCCGACGGAGGCACCCGCAGCCCCCCGGAAGTCCCCGGAATCCGTCCCGGCCACGGCCTGACCCCGTCCGCCGAGAGCCCGGCCGCGGCCCCCGCCGCGCCGGGCTTTCGCGCTGCACCCCGCCCCACGGCCGGGGTCAGGGGCGCGGAGCGTCCAGCGCTGCCTCCAGCAGGTGCGCGTACCGCCTGAAGCCGCGCTTGACTGCCTCGGGCGAGGCGGAGGACGGCATGAGCACGCTCGGCAGGAACGCCGTCCGCCACATCAGGAACACCTCGCGCGGGGTGCGTTCGTGCGCCGGAGCGGCCAGGCGGGCGGCGGCCGCGAGGACGTCGACGATCCGCGCCGCGGTCTGCCCCGTGTCGCCGGCCTCGGCCCGGAAGGCGGCCGTGCCGACCAGCGCCTGCAGCAGATGCGTGAGCTGCAGGTCGCATCCCATCCGGGCCATGCGCCGCACGGCCTCGTCCCCGCCCAGGTCCGGCGAGAACGCCTCGATGCCGCCCGACCACAGGAGCAGGGAGGTGGGGGGCACCTCGTGCTCGCGCAAATAACCCAGCTGGTCGAGCAGCGCCATGGTTCCGGGGCGGAAGGAGCCGACGCCCTGCACACCGGCCAGGATCCCGTCGAGCTCGCCGCGCCGTTCGGCCGCGAACTGCCCGACCGGCAGGCCCCCCAGGGCGGCGGCACATTCGACGATCCCGCCGAGGGGCCCGAAGACCTCCCGGGCGAGCGAGCTGTCCGACGCCGCGGGCCCCTCATCCACCGTTGCCGCCCAGGTAAACCCGGGTGATCCCGCCTCCGAGGTCCTGGAGGGTGATGCCGATGCTCTGGAGCTTGGGCCTGCGCTCGTCCCCGACGCACGGCGGACACACGCTGCCCGTGCGCGCGTTCGGCACGGTGTCGGGGCTGGGCAGACCCAGATGCGCGAACGACACCGGGCCCGGGGGCTCCCTTGGCGGAAGCGGGGGCTGGTGCTCCAGCGGCTGGTCGAGGCGGAGATCGGCGGCGATCGCCTCGGCCTCGGCATGCGGCACGGTGAAGGACAGCAGGTAGCTGTCGGCATCCCAGCCGTCCACGGCAGCCCCCTTGACGTCCTCGGCGTCAGCCGGAACCGTCACGCGCAGGTAAGCGGCCGCCTCCTTGCCGCCCACGCCCTCCAGCCACCGCGGCGCAACGGCCCGGTTGTCCTTCGGCTCCGGCAACCAGCCGACCGCGATCCCCGGCCCCAGGGCGGTCGTCGTCACCACTGCGACCCCGACCGAGATCGCGACCGCGACCGTCCTGGGTCTCACCGGTTCTCCTCCTCGCCGCGGAACGGGGCCGCGGGCAACCTCGCGGGACAGCGGCATGTGCCCCGTTCCTCCTGGCCGTTCAGCGCATCCTATGCAGGGCCGTGCTCACGGCCGCCGGCCTTCGCGGCCATGACCTGCGAGGTAATCGCGGCTGCGGACGGGGGCGGATAGGTTTCGGGGACCGCCCGCGCCCCGGATCCAGGAGTCCGACCATGCCCGCATTCGGCTTCGCCCATCTCCGTGGCCGCCGCCACCACTCCGACGTCCTCGAGTACCTGGAGCGCATCCAGGCGACCCTCGACCCCTTCGGCGGCCGCTTCGTCATCCACGGGCCGCCGGCCGAGGTCCTGGAGGGCGACTGGCCCGGCAGCATGGTGCTGATCGAGTTCCCCGGCCGGGCCGAGGCCCGCGCCTGGTACGACTCCCCCGCTTACCGGGCCATCCTGCGGCTGCGCACCGACCACATCCAAGGCGATGTGCTGCTGATCGACGGCGTCGGCCCGGACTATGACCCGGCCGAGCGGGCCAGCACCCTGCGCGCCGAGGCCGAACGGGCAGGGCAGCCGGCCGCGTAGCGGCGCCGTCACACCCGGACCGCCGTCCTGGAGCCGGGTGGCGGCATCGGTGAGCGCCAGGGCTCAGGTGGTTGCCGCGGCCTGGTGCGCCGCGGTCTGCTGCGTCGCGTACCCGCGGCGGCGGGCCCAGGCCACGGTCGGCGGGGCGGCCAGGCCCGTCACGGCGAACAGGGCGCCCACCACGTACCAGCCGGGCCGCCCCCAGGTGATGCACAGGGAGATCAGCAGGGCCGGCCCGACCGCTTCGGCGAGGCCGGCGCCGAGGCCGAATACGCCGAGGTACTGCCCGGTGGCGTGCCGCGGGGCCAGGGCGAAGGAGATCTCGAACCCGGCTGCGGAGTGCCACAGTTCGCCGAGGGTGTGGACGGCGACCGCGGCGAGCAGCAGCGCCGCGGCGGCCCAGGCCGGGAGCCCGGCGGACAGGGAGATCAGCACGCAGGCGACGAGGAAGGCGACGCCGGAGCGGCGGTAGGCGAGGGCGCCCGCGGCCGGGGTGTCGATGCTGCGGCTGGCCCGTACCTGGCAGGTGACGACCAGGACGGTGTTCAGGAGCATGGTCCCCGAGATCAGCCACGGCGGCGCGTCCGTGGCGGCGACCAGCCACAGCGGGATGGCGACGGTGAGCACCTTGAACTGGATGGCCATGATGCCGTCCAGCACGGTGAGGGCGAGGTAGGGCCGGTCGCGCAGCGCGATCCAGCGCGGGCCGTCCGCGGCCGGTTCGGGTGCGACGGGGCGCAGGCGCAGCACGATCACCGCCGAGGCGGCGAAGGCGAGGGCGTTGCCGATGACGAGGAGGCGGTACGCGTTCTGCGTGCCGGCCTGGACCGCCCAGCCGGCCAGCACGGCGCCGAGGGAGATGCCGATGTTGGTCACGGCGCGCAGGTAGGCGCGGAACTCCTGCGGCCGCTCGCCCCCGTGGTGCCGGATGATCGGGCTGCGCGCCGCGAGCCCCGCGCCCTTCGCCGCGGTGGCCGCGCAGACCGCGGCCACGAACGGCCAGAAGCTGTCGGCCAGCAGGAAGCCGGCCGTGGCGAGCGCCTGCACCACGAGCGTGGCGGCGTACACGCCGCGCGCCCCGCGCCGGTCCGCGAGGTGGCCGGCGGCGATGCCGACCGCGAGGGCGAGGATCCCGGCGATGCCGAGCCCGAGGCCGACCTGGGCCGCCGGGAGCCGGACGGCCTCGGTGAAGTAGAGGACGCCCGCGGTCAGGTAGAGGCCGCTGCCGACGGTGTAGACGAAGTTCGAGGCGGCGATGGTGCGCTGCGGTCCGGGCTCCGGCAGCAGGTGGGGCATGGTGCGCTCCGTATCCTGACAGGACTGACGGTAAGGGGCGTGGGGCAAGGGCTGCGGTTACATTGGATTGCATGTTGGTTGCTATTGCAAGACCTAGGCAATAAGGGCGGTGGTGCGGGCCCCTGTTGCTTCCCTCAGCCCGTGAGGACCTGCCCGACGAGGTAGAGGTTCAGGCCGATCACCAGGGCCGCGACCACCGAGGCCGCCGCGGTGGTCAGGGGCCGGTTGGCCAGCGGGCCCATGACCGTACGGTCGCGGGTCAGCAGGATCAGCGGTACGAGGGCGAAGGGGATGCCGAAGGACAGCACCACCTGCGACCACACCAGCGCCCGGGTGGCGTCGACCCCCAGGCACAGGATGGCCATGCTCGGCAGGAGCGTGATCCCCCGGCGCACGGTGAGCGGCAGGGACCGCCCGAGGAAGCCCGACATGATCACCTGGCCCGCGTAGGTGCCGACCGAGGAGGAGGCGAAGCCGGAGGCGAGCAGGGCGACGGCGAAGGCGAGGGCCGCGCCCTGGCCCAGCGTGGCGGCGATGCCGGTGTGGACGTCGTCGATGGTGTCGGCGGGCCGGCCCGAGGGGTGGAAGAGCCGCGCGGCGATGACGAGCATGGCGGCGTTGGCGACGCCGGCCAGCCCGAGCCCCACCATGACGTCGCGGCGCACG
Organism: Streptomyces sp. NPDC046876; assembly: GCF_040645035.1. Classification (NCBI taxonomy): domain Bacteria; kingdom Bacillati; phylum Actinomycetota; class Actinomycetes; order Kitasatosporales; family Streptomycetaceae; genus Streptomyces; species Streptomyces sp. NPDC046876. Next base: position 189,293 of record NZ_JBEYXK010000003.1, read on the forward strand.
GAGTGGACGAGCGAACGCCGCTCCTTCGGGACCCCCGCATGGCCCGCAGAGCCCCCCAGCCCCCGCGTGTGCGCACCGGTGAGGCTGGAGTGCAGGTAGATCACGTGGGGCATGACGGTGGCCCCGAGGATCCCGGTGGCGAGCAGGACGCTCTCGGACCCGGAGAAGCGGGGTACGGCGCCGCCGGCGATCGCGGGCAGGTCCAGCCCGGCCAGCGCGGTGTCCAGCACGAACCCCGCGATGATGACGAAGAGCAGCCCGGCGATCGCCACCTCGAAGCGCCGGTAGCCGCGCGTCTCCAGGCCCAGCAGCAGGAACGCCGCCGCGCCGGTGACGAGCCCGCCGACCGGCAGGGGCAGTCCGAACAGCAGGTGCAGGGCGACCGCGCCGCCGATCACCTCCGCGAGGTCGGTGGCGATGGCGACGAGTTCGGCCTGCGCCCACAGGCCCAGCACCACGGGCCGGGGAAACCGGCGGCGGCACATCTGCGGCAGGTCGTGGCCGGTGGCCAGCCCGAGCTTCGCGGACAGCATCTGCACCAGCAGCGCCATCACGTTGCCCGCGATGATGACCCACAGCAGCAGGTGGCCGAACCGCGAGCCGGCGGCGAAGTTGGTGGCGAAGTTGCCCGGGTCCACGTAGGCGATGGCCGCCACGAACGCGGGTCCGTACATGAGTGCCCGGCTTCGTCGGGCCGTTGGCGGGGCGGGCGTGAGCGTCGCCGTCACGGGGATTCACCTCGGTGGGGGTCGTGGAGCCGGAACGAACGGTCGTGCACTGCCCGGGCCCTTCAGTCCTCCAGGACCTGGTCCGCGATGTGCCGGGCGATCTCCAGGGCGGCCGTGGCGGCCGGGGAGGGGGCGTTGAGGACGTGCACCTGGCCGGGTCCGCGGACGTGGAGGAAGTCGTCGACGAGCGTGCCGTCGGCCCGCAGCGCCTGGGCCCGCACCCCGGAGCCCGCGGGCACGATGTCGTCCGCCCCGATCGCGGGCACCAGCCGTGCCAGGCTCGCCGCGAACCGCCGCCTGGACAGCGAGCGCGCGACCTCCTCCACGGCGGTCCGCGGATAGCGCCGCGCCAGCCGCCACAGGCCCGGGTGGCGGGCCGCCTCCGCCAGGTCCCGTACGCAGAGGTCCCGCCGGCGGTAGCCCTCGCGGGCCAGCGCGAGGACGGCGTTCGGCCCTGCGTGGACCGTCCCGTCGAGCATCCGCGTCAGGTGCACCCCCAGGAACGGCAGGCTCGGGTCGGGTACGGGGTAGACCAGGCCGCGCACCAGGTGCCGGGCGGCGGGCCGCAGCTGGTGGTACTCCCCGCGGAACGGCACGATCTGCGCGGGCGGCCGCAGTCCGGCCATCCGGGCGATCCGGTCCGCGTGCAGGCCGGCGCAGTTCACGAGCCGGTCGGCGCGGACCACACCGCCGGGCGTGGCGACCTCGAGGGTGCCGCCCCGCCGGCGGATGCCCAGCACCGGGGTGCCCAGCCGGAGGTCGGCCCCGGCCGCGGTCAGCTCCTCGACGAGGCTGTCGCAGATGCCGGGGAAGTCGACCGACGCGGTCGAGCGGACGTGCAGGGCCTGCACGCAGGCCACGTGCGGCTCGATCTCGCGGGCCTCCTGCGGGCCGACCAGCCGGGCCGGAACGCCGTTGGCGGCGGCCCGCTCGGCGAGGACGCGCAGGCCGGGCAGCTCGTCGGCGGTCGTGGCCACGATGAGCTTGCCGCACACGTCCACGGCGATGCCGCGGTCCCGGGCGTACACGACGACGGAGCGGTTGCCCGCGACGGCCAGCCGGGCCTTCGCCGAGCCGGGGGCGTAGTAGACGCCGGCGTGCGCGACCTGGGAGTTGCGGCCGGTCTGGTGGGCGGCCCAGCGGTCCTCCTTCTCGCAGAGGGTGACGCGTGCGCCGCGGGAGACGAGTTCGCGGGCCACGGCGAGCCCGACGATGCCGCCGCCGATGACGACGGCGCGGGGGCGTGGAAGGGACAGCGAGGGCGGTCCGGCGAGTGAGTCCATGGTGGGGTGTGTTCCGGCTCTGTAGCGCGTGGGGGAAGGGGGAAGAGGGGGAAGAGGGGACGGGAGATAAGGAAGGGAAGGAAGGGAAGGCAGGGAAGGGGAGGCCGTACGGACCAGGACCCTTCGTCACCGCAGGAGCCCGTACGCACGCGTCGCGACGGCGGCGGCCACGGCGAGGGCGAACACGGTCCGGACGATCCTCAGCAGACGGACCTCCGGCGGTGTGCGCGTCCGCGCGCCGACGCTCCGCCCGGTCCGGTCACCCGTCACACGGCCCGGGCCACGACGACGGGCTGGTAGTAGCTGCTGCGGCGGCCGGGTTCGGGCGCCACTCCCTGCGGGTCCTCGTGGTCGGGCAGGTACCACCGGATGTCGTCGAAGCCGGTGGCGGTCAGGGCGGCGTCGAACTCGGCCCGGCGCAGGGCGCGGTAGTCCGTGGTGCGCACCGTGGAGTCCCAGGCCTCCCCGTCCCCGTCCTCGCCCTTCTTCTTGAGCAGCAGCACGTGGTGCGCGGTCAGCGTCCGGCGGTCCTCGGACCAGTCCCACGCCTGGACGACGATGCTGCGCTCGTCCCCGCTGCCGAAGGTCTCGGGGACCAGTCCCTGGACGTTCTCGCGGGCGAGCCGGTCGTAGTCCCGGATGGTCGCGAGGAACACGCCCCCGGGCCGCAGCCGGCGGTGCACCGAGGACAGTGCCTGCCGCAGGTCCTCGTCGGTGAGCAGGTGCGTCAGGGAGTTGCTGCCGGAGATGGCGGCGTCGTACTTGCTGTCGCCCTGTTCGGCGATCCGGCGGACGTCGCCGGTGACGAACTCGGCGTCCAAGCCGCGGGACGCGGCCTCGCGGCGGGCCCGCCGGACGGCGCCCTCGCTGAGGTCGGAGCCGGTCACCCGGTAGCCGAGGGCGGCCAGCGGCAGGGCCTGGGTGCCGATGCCGCAGGTGACGTCCAGGACCTCGGCGGGCGGCTCGACCCCCTCGGCGGCCAGCAGTTCGGCGAGGACTCCGGTGTAGTGGGTGGCGAAGGACCACCAGTCGTCGTACATGCGGTGGTAGTTCTCGGCCAGGCCGTCGTAGAACTCGGCGTTCGGATCACGGGGCGGCATCTCGGTCCTCCTGGGCTGGGCGGGTCACCGTGCCCGCCGGCAGTGGTGGGGGAGGCGGGCGAAGGCCCCGGCGCGCAGCCCCGGGGGGCCTCGCGCGCCGGGACCGGCGGGTCAGCGCTCGATGTGGTTGCTGAGTTCGAGGAGGTTCCCGTCCGGGTCGCGGACGTACACGCTGTTGATCGGGCCGAGGACGCCCACCCGCTCGACGGGGCCGGATTCGATCACGGCGCCCTCCGCCTCCAGATGGGCGATGACCTGCTCGATCGGGTCCGAGACGATGAAGCAGAGGTGCTCGGTGCCCGGGCCGGGGTGCGCGGCGTGCGGGGCGATCTCCTTGCCGACCTCATGCAGGTTGATCTTGGTGTCGCCGAACCGCAGGGCCTTGCGGTCGTTGACGAGCATGCTGAAGGTGACGACCTCCATGCCGAGGACGCGGCTGTAGAAGTCGACGGTGGCGTCGATGTCGTTGACGGTCAGGACGGTGTGGTCGAGCCGCTCGTACTTCATGGGAGCTTCCTCCTGTAACGGTGGACGAGTGCGGGACGGGAGGGGGAAGGGGAAGGGGAAGGGGAAATCAGAGGACGCAGGTCTGGCCCCGGACCGGGTCGATGCCGACGAAGGCGGCGATGTCGTCGAGGTCGGCCAGGACGGATTCCAGGACCGGGATCCCGTCGGCGGTCCGCTCCGCGGTGAGGCGGCGGCGCCGGTCCCCGGGGAGGCGGACCGGGTGCGCGGGGTCGACGGGGGCGCCCTCGCGGACCTCGTGGGCGAGGCCGTCGACGCCGGCGCGGATGGCGTCCGCGTCGCCGAGGGCGTCGAGGGCGAGGCAGAACACGAAGTGGCCGAGGCCGCCTTCACCGTCCTGGTACGTGTGGCGGCTCCACTGAGCACCGGCCAGCGGGCCGCACAGCAGCTCGATGAAGAGGGACAGGGCCGATCCCTTGTGCCCGCCGTGGTCGCTCTCGCCGCCGCCGAGCGGCAGCAGCGCGTACCCCTTCCGGTGGATCAGGCCCTGGACGGTCTCGGGGATGTCGGTGGTGGGCTGCCCGTCCGGGCCCAGGGCCCAGCCCGGCCGCATCGGCCCGCCCAGGCGGTCCAGTTGCTCCAGCTTGCCGCGGGAGACGGTGCTGGTGGCGCCGTCGAAGCACAGGGTGCCCCCGGGGGTGGGGAGGGCGTAGCAGAACGGGTTGGTGCCGAACATGGGCTCGTTGGTGCCCATCGGTGCGACCTGGGGGACCGCGTTGGTGGAGACCAGGGCGAGCATCCCCGCCCGGGCGGCCCGCTCGGCGAACCAGCCGGCGATGCCCATGTGGTTGGAGCGGCGGACCATCACCGCCGAGGTCCCGAACCGGCGGGCCCGCTCGACGGCGAGGTCGACCGCCGTGCACAGGGCCGGCTGGCCCAGGCCGTTGTGCGCGTCCACGACGCACACGCTGTCCCGGTCCGAGACGACCTCCGGCACGGCGTGCGGGTTGATCGCGCCGCTGTGCAGTCCTTCGACGTAGCGGCGCAGGCGGGCGACGCCGTGGCTCTCGACACCGCCCAGGTCGGCGGCGACGAGGACCTCCGCGGTCACCCGGGCGTCGTGCGGGGGCGCGCCCGCGGCGCGCAGGGCCTCGACGGTGAACCGGGTCAGTTCGGCGGCGTCGACCAGGTGCCGCCAGGCGTGGTGGTTGTCGGCACGTGTCATGGTGGGGGACCTCCTGTCCGTGCTGGCGGAGCGGCGGCCGCGTCAGCCCGCGGCCGGCTCGGTCTCGATCGTGACCGCGGCGCGGACCCGCGCCTCCTCGGCGTCGATGTCGCCGTCGATCGGCACGTCGAAGACCGCGGTGACCGCCCGGTTCGAGGACTCGGTGAGCCGTTCGAGCCGGAAGCCGCGCGGCTTGATCACGAACAGCTCGTGCACCGTCGCCGGGGCGTGCTCGTCGACCGCCGCCAGCTCGGGCCAGATGCCGGTGGTGTCGGCCAGCCAGCGGGGCGTGATGCCCTCCAGCCCCTCCGCCTTGACGTCGCGCAGAAGGCCCGGGGTGTGCTCGAAGTACACCTGTCGGCCGCGGCGCTTGAAGACGGCCGGGTACTCGGTCGGCCGGCCCAGGGCGATGTCGATGAGCACCGGCTCGATCGGCCTGCCCGTCGACAGGTGGTACAGGTGGAGGCAGCCGTCGCCCGGGGCGCGGGCCGCGATCTCCATGAGCACCACCCGGCCGTCGTCGGTGATGCGGTACTCGGCGTGCGCGTACCCGTTCTCGAAGTCGAGCCGGTCGACGACGCCCAGCTGCGCCTCGGTGATCAGCGCGGTCTCGTGCTCGTCGAGGTTGGCCGGCGGGGTGGTGTGGACGAGCTCGACGAAGAACTCGGTGCGGTCCTCGTTGGTGCCCTTCTGCGTGAGCAGCGTGACGATCGGCTTGCCGTGGCTGACCAGGGTGTCGACGTTGAACTCGCGTCCCTGCACCCGCTCCTCGACCAGCAGGCGGCTGCCGGGCGCGAGGGCGGCGACCGCGTCGACGAGCGCTTCGGTGTCCTCCACGACCCGCACGCCGATGCTGGACTCGCGGTCCAGCGGCTTGATCGCCACGGGGAACGGCCCGTCGTACTCGGCGGCGAGCCGGGCCGCCTGGCCGCGGTCGGCGATGCCGTCCTCGGGGGCGGTGACGAGCACCGAGACGGGGCTCCAGCGGCGCAGGTAGCGGCGCTGCAGGAGCTTGTTGCGGCAGACGGTCGAGGCCCGCCAGCCCGGGTTGGGCAGGCCGAGCATGTCGGCGACGACCTGGCCGGCGTCCACGTACACCTCGGCGTTGACGAGCACGCCGCGCACGTCGTACGCCTCGGCCCAGCGCGCGGCCTGGTCGGCGATGCCGCTGATGTCGGTGGCGTCGCGCAGGCTGACCTCGGTGAGGTCGGCGAAGGGGTGGCCCGGCGTGCCGAGGAGCTCGATGCCCTTCTGCACCATGGCCGAGCCCTGCCGCTGGGAGACGGCCAGGACCGCGAGGCCGCGCCGGCGCAGCTCGGTCAGGGACGGGCCGATCTTGGACAGGTCGCTGAAGATGATGAAAGCCGGCTGCTGTGCGGCTGCACCCACGGGAATGCACATCCCTTTCGTCGTGGAATCAGTGGCGGGAGAGGAGGCGCGTCAGCCGCGCTGGACGGCGTCGGCGGCCGCGTCGAACCGGGCCAGCGCCTCGGCGAGTTCGGCCTCGGAGGTGGTGACCGGCGGCATGATCTTGAGCATCGCGCCACCGAGCGTGGAGGGAACGCAGACCAGCAGCCCGCGCTCGATGCAGGCGGCGGCCAGGCGCTTGGAGGTCTCCGGGTCGAGCGAGCCGTCCTCGCGGGTGCAGGCGATACCGGCGATCAGGCCCATCGTCCCGATGACCCGGCGCCGTCCCGGCAGCCGGGCGGCCCAGTCGGCCAGCCCGTCGGCGAGCTGCCGGCCGCGCCGGGCGGCCTCGGCGACGAGCTGCCCGTCCGCGTAGAGGGCGAGGTTGGCCTCCGCGGCGGCGAGGGAGATCGGGTTGCCGCTGTGGGTGCTGGTCAGCTCGCCCGGACGGACGTCGCGGGCGAAGCGCTCGTCGCCGATGAGGACGGCCGAGACCGGCAGCGAGCCCGACAGGCCCTTGGCCACCAGCAGCAGGTCGGGGCGGACCCCGACGTGCTCGTACGCGAAGAGCGCGCCGGTGCGGCCGAAGCCGGACTGGATCTCGTCGAAGACGAGCAGGGCGCCGTGGCGGGTGCACCAGGCGCGCAGCTCCCGCGCGGCCGCCGGGTCGAGCTGCTGCAGGGTGGAGCCCTGGTAGATCTCGCCGATCACGCAGGAGACGTCCTCGGGCCGGGCGCCGGCCGCGCGCACCGCGCTGTCGATGACGTCGGTGCTCCACGCCTCGCCGCGCGCCGGGAAGGGCACGTGGAGGAAGGCCTCGTCGAGGGCCGGAGCCCAGTCGCGCTGGGCCGGCAGGCCCCCGGCCAGCTGGGCGCCGAGGGTGCGGCCGTGGAAGGAGCCGTCGAAGGTGACCACGACCGAGGGGCGGCTGCCCTCGCCCCCGCCCTCGCCCGCGGCGCGGCGGGCCTGGGCGTGTCGGGCGGCGATCTTCATGGCGCCTTCGACGGCCTCGGCCCCCGTGGTGTAGAGGACCGACTGCGGGAAGCCGGAGAGCTCGGCCAGGGCGCGGACGGTACGGGCCCGTACGCGGGTGGGGAACATGTACGCGTGCAGCAGCCCCTGCCGGGCCTGCCGGGTGATCGCGTCGACGACCTCGGGGCGGGCGTGTCCGGCGTTCGCGGTGAGGATGCCGCTCGTCCAGTCCAGCCAGGAGCGGCCCTGCCGGTCGAAGACTCGGCTGCCGCTGGCGTGGTCCCAGACCACCGGGTGCTGGGTGTGCATGGTGGCCGGCTCGTGGCGCCGCAGCGTCTCGATCACCCAGGCGTCGTCCTCGCCGTCGTCCCCGGGCAGGGCGGCGAAGGCGGGGCCGGTGAGAGCGGGGTCGGTGAGAGCGGGCCCGGTGAGAGCGGGGTCGGCGAAGGCGGGGCGTTCATCCGTGCTCGTCATCTCAGCGGACCGTCCAGGCCGTCCCGCTGGTGTCCGAGGCGGTGACGGCGACGGCCACCAGCTGCTCGTCACCGGTGTTGACCAGCCCGTAGAACAGGCCGGCCGGGGCCATGCAGACCATGCCGGGGCCCACCTCGTACCGGCTGGGCTCGGGCAGCGACCGCTTCGGCGGCGCGTCCAGGGGGTAGTGCGCGGACGGCACGTACGCGCCGGCCGCCTCGGGCTCCTCCCCGTCGAAGACCTGGAACTCGCCCCGGCCCTGGAGGACCAGGAACATCCCGTCGGCCTGCGGGTGCATGCGCGCCGAGATGTCCTGTCCCGGGCTCACGCGCCACGCGGAGGCCTGCATGTGCTCGCTCGCCCACAGGCCCAGCTTGCGCGGCACGGCATCGGAGACGGGCGCCGTCGGCACGGCGAAGGCACGGACAACCATGGAAACTCCCTTTGTCGCGGGCGGTGGGGGGACTACTTGGCCTCGAGGAACTGCATCTGCATGATCTGCGTGAAGTACTTGCCGCTGGGGCGGATGGCGACCCCGCCGGTCTCCACGCGGATGCGCCGGGTCGCCACCGGCTCGAGGTCGGCCTCGAACCAGCCGCCGGCCTCGACCTCGATGCCCTCGGCGGTCAGCACGGTCTTCTCGCCCCCGCCCTCGGGGTAGGCGATGACGCGCAGGGCGATGGGGAAGCCCGTCTTGATCACGGGGACGGCGCGGCGCTGGAGGCGGATCCTCAGCGGGACGCTCACGTCGCCGAGGTCGATGTCCAGGTACTCGGGCTGGGAGGCGTTGCGGCTCGCCGAGCCCCAGCCGGTGTGCGGGCTGCCATCGAAGAGGAACTGCTCGTTCCAGAAGTCGTACCGGTGGCAGCCGGAGGAGTCGGTGACGTAGCAGCCCTCGATGAGGCGGAGCTGGTGGTCGGTCATGCCGGGTTCCTTCCGGGAGTGGGGGTGGGGGCGCGGGCTAGGCGGGCGCGGCGGTGGCCAGGTGTTCGAGGGCGCCGGGCACCCCGGCCAGGCCGTCGAGGACGACGTCCGCCTCCGCGCGGGCGGATTCGGTGTGCGACAGGCCGCGGTCCAGGAGGACGGTGGCCATGCCGACGCCGCGGGCGCCCGCGAGTTCGTGGTGCTGGCCGTCGCCGACGAAGGCGCAGGCCCGGGCGGAGACGCCGAGCTGGTCGGTGGCGTGCAGGTAGATGCCCGGCTGCGGCTTGAGGATCCTGACCCGGTGGGAGAAGACGGTGACGTCGAAGTACTCGCGCAGGCCGAGCCGGTCGAAGATCCACTCGGCGTGGTCGGATGCGTTCGACACCAGGGCCAGGGCCAGGCCCTGCTCGCGCAGGTGGCTCAGCAGCGGCACGGCCTCGGCGTCGACCTCGAAGCTCGCCGCCATCCCGGGGAAGTGGCGCGTGACGGCGGTGCGCACCGCGTCCGGGGAGCAGGTGGCGCCGGTCGCCTTGGCGGCGAGCGAGATGCGCTCCACGATGCCGGGTACGGTGCCGGCCATCGTCTCGTCGTGCAGCTTGTCGTAGGCCGGCTTCCAGGCCTCCAGGTCCAGGCCGAGGTCCTGGGCGACCTCCCGGAAGAACGGGTTGCCCGGCTTCCTGTGCACCAGGGTCGAGAACAGGTCGAAGCAGACCCCTTGGAACGTGTGCATCTTCTTTCCTCACTGTGGGGCTGTGGGGCTGTGGGAGTGCGGGGCTGTGGGGCTGAGGTGTGGGGGGGGGTGGGGTGGGGTGCGGGCCGGCGCGTCGGCGGGTTGCCGCGCGCCGGCGGTCACACGGACTGCAGCGCCCTGTCGTCGGCAGGCCTGGCGGGGCGGCCGAGCGGACGCTGCCGCTGCTCGTGGAAGAGGTTCCGCTTGACCCAGTTCAGGCCCATGCGGTCGAAGATCGTGTCGTGGTCGGTCTCCACGGACGCGCCGTTCACGGCGAGTTCGTTGATGACGATCTCGGCGAGCTCGCAGTTGTCGGCCAGCCGCAGCAGGCCGCCGCGGTCCCCGCCCCCGGCCTCGGTGACCGCGTACGGGGTGTCCTCCATGCCGAAGCGCAGCACGTCGACACCGCTGTCGGGCTGGGCCGCGTACGTCGCCAGCCGGCGCAGCGCGCAGGCGGTGCGGCCGCGCCGGGCCCCCACGTCCAGGGGCGCGACGTGCTGGCCGGCCTGCTCGGGCAGGACGGCGGCGCCGACCGTGACGGTGACGTGGCGCTTCTTCACGCCCGGTTCGGCGAGGTCGTACTCCAGCTTGCGCGCGGTGTCGACGACCTGCTTGAACTCGGCGTAGCTGCGCGGGAAGGGCAGGCGCGGGGAGAACCCGAACAGCAGGGTGACGTTCAGCTGGCCGCTGCCGCCGAGCCGGATCTGCGGATGCTCCACCGCGTACCGGGTCATCGCGTAGCTGCGCGGGAACTGGACCCATTCCACTTCGTGGAAGAGGCCGAGCTGCTGGCGGGCCCGGACGGCACTGCGGTAGACCTCGAACTGGATGAGCGGCGAGGTCCTGCCGTAGTCGGCGCCGTTGCTGGTGGAGTAGGTCTCCAGGCTCGTCGTGGTGAGGCGGTCGGACGGCCGGTAGTCGGCGACGATCTTGGCGAACCGCTCGCTGTCGACGAAGTCGAGGCCGACGTCGCCGTACTGGCGCTCCACCTCGCACATCAGCTGCAGTTCGACGGCGGCCTGGATCGTGACGAAGTGCGCGCCGCCGAGGTGGAGGGGGAGGCTGCTCTGGCTGATGCGCTCCCATTCGCCGAACCGCGCGATGGCCTCGCGCACTTCGGGGCCGTTGCGGCTCGCGCCGAAGCTGATCAGCATCTCCTTGCAGCGGCGCTGCAGGGGGCGGCTGATCTGCTGGTAGATGTCGTTGCTGGTGGACTGCTCGTGCGTCCGCGGATTCCTGGCGTGGTAGTGGTAGTAGCGGCAGCCCATTCCGTACAGGGCCTCCGCCTCGGCGATCAGCGCGAGCGGTGAGTTCTTGATGGTGGTGCCGGTGCTGATCTGGTCGAGCAGCACATCGCCGGTGGCACGGTGGTTGCCGGGTGTGAATTTGGCGCCGGTGGATGCGCAGCCGAGTATCAGGCTCTTCCCGCCGGTCACGGCTTCCATATTTCCCCAAACATCGCTGTTCGTATGTCCTTGCAGTGGCGGTGCGGCCGGGCCGCCCGTGCCGGTGCGGTGCCGTGCGGTGCCGTCAGGGCAGCGGTTCGCGGATCCAGCCGTACAGCGCCGGCGTGGCCAGGGCCTCGTCCACCGCCTGCGACACCTCGGCGGGCGAGCACGTCACGGGCGGGGTGAGGGCCAGCGTGGCGGTGCCGCCCGCGCAGCCGAGCAGGGTGGCCCCCCACAGGGCGGGGAGGCGGGCGATCAGCCGCACGGCAGCGGTCTCGGGTACGGCTCCGGCTGTCCCGCTGATCCGCAGCCGGTACGTGGGGCCCAGTCCCATGGTGGTTTCCTCAGACGGGGAGTTCCGGTCGGGGGAGGGTGGCGCGGGGCGGTGTCTCACGGCCCGCCGGGGGCGGCTCGGGCCCCACGCGGGGCGGCTCAGCCCCAGTCGTGGACGTCGCGGGTGGGAACGACGGTGGCCGTGGGCTCGTCGCTTCCGGCGCCGTCGGCGTGGGCGGCGCCCGCGCCGAGGCAGGTGAGGGCGAGGGCGCCCATGAGGGAGAGTGCTGCGAGGCGGGCCGCCTTGTGGGCGGGCTGCGCAGCGGTGCGGTGGGTTGTTCGCATGAGGACCCCGTCTCGATCGGCTTTCGGCCGTGGTGCGATCTCGTGGCGGGTCCCACTCTGGCGGCGTTCGAGCGGTCGATCGATAGGTAGCCCCGGCATCTTCCTGCACCCCCGGGGGCCACTTACGGCACACCCCTTCGCGCAGATAGTCCGGTGTGCGCCTTGTTCACCGGCCGTAAATCAGGACGGAGGGAATGGTTCGATATCGAATGCGTGAAGGAATCATGGGTAAATAGGGTGATCATGAGCGCGAACATGCGGTTCCTGGGCACCAGCCCCGATGACGAAGAGACCTATCGGCTGCTGCTGCGCCGCGGTGGCTTCAGCCAGGCCGAACTCGCCCGCCACCTCGCCGCCGACGCCGCCGACGGAGACTCCGACACCGCGCAGGACCCGCAGGCCACCCACCGCCGCCTGGTGGAGCTGGGCCTGGTCAGGGAGACCCCCGGCGGGCAGCTGGCACCCGTCTCCCCCGCCAAGGCCGTGGAAGGGCTCGTCGAGGCCAAAGTGGCCCGACTGCGAAAGGAGTTGGAGGAGGAGGCCAGCCGCACCGGCATCGTGGACTCACTGCTCGCCGAGCACGAGAAGTCCCTCGAGGGCGGTGGCCAGACCCCCGACATCAGCGGCACCACGCAGCACATCGAGGGCATGGCCTCGGTACGGGCCGTCATCGACGAGCTGACCTTCTTCACCCGCACCGAGAGCCTCACCACCAGCCCGACGGGCGTCCTCAGCCCGGAGAGCATCAGCCACGCCCGGCTGCTGGACAGCCGCATCCTGCGCCGCAAGGTGCACATGCGCACGCTGATGGCCTCGCCGGCCCTGGAGGACGCCCCGACGATGGCGTACTTACGCGAGCTCGCCTCGAAGGGTGCCCACATCCGGATCTCCTACGAGCCCCTCGAGCGCCTCATCATCTGCGACCGGGCGGCAGCCCTCACGCCCATCGACCCCGCCCGCAGCTCCAAGGGCGCGATCCTCACCCGCGACCCGGGGCTCGTCGCCGCGCTCGTCTCCCTCTTCGAGCGCATGTGGCAGACCGCGCACGACCTGCCCGCCTCCGCGGACGGCGAGAACCCCGACACCGGGTTCGCCAATTCCTTCCAACGGCAGATCCTGCGCTCCCTGTACGCCGCGGAGAAGGACGAGATCGGGGCGCGCGAGCTCGGCATCGCCGTCCGCACGTACCGCAAGCACGTGGCGTCGATCATGCAGCGCCTGGGCGCCTCGAACCGCTTCCAGGCGGCCCTGCTGGCCCGCGAGCGCGGCTGGATCTGACCGCTGACCACGGGCCGGGGCCGCCGACCGCATCGGGGCCGGCGCCGCCGGGACGGGCCCGGTCAGCCGGTGGCGAGGGCGTCCTCGACGGCGTCCATGAAGGCCGGGTCCAGCATGGTGTGCACGGCGGTGTCGCGGGCCGGGTCCAGGCCGGTGTCGTGGCAGGCCGTGCTCAGGAGGTAGCGGCCCAGGACCGGGTGCGTGGTGAAGGCCCATTCGCCGCTGCCGGCCGGGGTTCCGTCCGGCGCGATCAGGCCGCCGCTCTCCAGGCCGAAGCCGAACTCCGTGAAGCCGAGCTGGAGTCCCTGGCCGAGTGCCTTGGTGTAGGCCTCCTTCAGGGTCCACAGGCGCAGCAGTTCGGAGGCCTGGCGGTCCTGGGACATCCGTTCCAGCTCCTCGTGCTCGGCCGGGGTGCACATGTGGCCGCGCAGCAGCTCGAAGGACATCCGCCGGTCGGCCGGCTCCACGTCGACGCCGATCCGGCCGGTGCGGCTGACGCCGACCGCGATCAGGTCGTCGGTGTGGCTCAGGCTGATGTCGATCTGGTCCAGGCCGCGGATGAACGGCCGCCCGCCCAGCTTGTACGCGAGGTCGAACGCGGCCGGGTCGGTGCGCAGCGCGGCCGCCGCCGTGTACTTGATGATCATCCGGGAAGTGACGAAGCGGTAGCGGATCGCCGCGTCCGCGGTGCCGCGGTAGCGCTGCCAGTCCCGGCCCAGCAGCGGGCGCAGGCCCGGTTCGGCCAGGGCCGCGGGCAGCCATTCGCCCCAGGTCGCGTACACCACGGCGCTGCCGCGCCGGTCGAGGCCCCGGTGCACCTCGTCCCACGGTCCGTGCGGGCCGGGGACGTGGACGGGCGGGGCGGTGCGCGGCTCGTCCGCAGGCGCGGTGCGCTGGTCCGGCGTGGGCGGCGGCGTGGGCGGCATGGGGTGGCTCCTCCTGTGGGGTCATCGGATCTGCGGCTGCGCCCGGCGGGGTGTCAGTGCGCGAGCTGCAGGCCGTCGAGGTCGCACGAGCGGCCGTCCTCGTAGCGGCCGACCAGCTCCCGCAGCACCCGGTCGAGGACGCCGTCGGGCAGCTCGGGCACCGCGATGCCCATGCGGCGGCCGAGCCGGGTCAGGGCGAGGACCGCCCAGGCCGGGTCGGCGAGGAACGGGTCGGCGCCGTCGGCGCCGTGCCGGGCCTCCCATACGCCGAGCACGGCGGCCGCGGCGAGGAGGAGGGCGTAGCGGTCGCTGAGGACGACGACGGCGGGGTCGGTGAGCGCTTCGCGGCCGTCCGGGATCCGCCGGCACCGGGCGCGCAGGCCGCGCAGTTCGCCGACGAACGTCTCGGCGAGCTCGGCGAGGACGGCCGTGTCGCCGCCGGCGGCGGACCGGTGGTCCGCGAGGCGGGCGGCGGAGCCGATGAGCGAGGCGGAGAGGAAGTCGTCACCGCTGGCGATGCCGAGCAGCCGGTAGTCCAGCGAGGGCAGGCCCGCGCCGCCGGAGAACAGCTCGGCCGGCGGCTCCTCGGCGCGGAACCAGGACCGTTCGGCGAGGCTGCGCAGCTGCGGGACGATGACGGCCTGGCAGGCGGCCGTACCGGTGTGCCCGAGGCCCGCCACGGGCAGGTCGCGCACCAGCTTGTCGAGGGAGCCGTACTGGGGGCTGCCGTGCTCGTAGCCGTGCGAGCCGAGGACGGAGGCCAGCGCTTCGAGGTCCTCGCGCAGCAGGTCCGGTACGACGTACTTCACGGCGGCGGCCAGGACGTGGGCGCGCTCGGGCAGCAGGCTGAGCGAGCGCAGCGCGACGGTGGCCATGCTGTCGCAGGCCAGGAGATCGGCGAAGACCCCGGTCAGCGGCTTGTGCCAGCGCCGGACGGTGCGGCCGCCGCGGCCCGGGGAGACCGCGCGGACGGCGGAGTGCAGGACGGTGTCGGCGGCCGAGACGGCCAGGGCGGGGATCAGGCAGCGGTTGACCTGGAAGGTGCGCAGCGCGAGCGCCACGCCCTCGCCGGGCCGGCCCACCAGGGCGGAGGAGGGCACGGGCACGCCGGTGAACTCCAGTCCGGAGAACAGCCCGCCGCGCATGCCGGGGGTGGGCACGCGGGGCAGCCGGGCGACGGTGCCGGCGGGCAGCTCGTCGGGGCGCAGCAGGAGCACGGAGTGGCTGCGCGGGCCGCGTTCGGGGGCGGTGCGGGCCCAGACGACCCAGGCGCCGGAGCGGTCCGCGTTCATGATGACGTCCTTGCGCCCGCTGAGCGTGTAGCCGGAGGCTCCGGGCACTCCGGGCGCTCCGGGGGCGGCGGTGAACTCGTCCCGCAGGATGGCGTTCGCGTGCGCGACCTCGTGGTGGACGATCGAGGCCCGGCCGCCGCCGAGCAGCAGCGCGGCGGTGTCGGCGCGCTGCCGCTCGGTGCCGGCCGCCCAGACGGCGGCGGTGCCGAAGAGCGAGGTGATGCCGTAGCCGAAGCCGAGGGCGACGTCGCGGCGGAAAACCGGGCGCAGGACCTTGGCGAGCAGGTCGGCGCGGGTGAGGCGGCCGCCGAACTCGGCGGGTACGAACTCGGCGCCCAGGCCGGTCTCGGCGAGCAGCTGCTCGGTCGCCGCGGGCGGCTCGCGCCGGGCGTCGGCGGCGATCAGGGCGGCGAGGCCGTGCGGGTTGGCCGGGTCGAGGGGGGCGCCGAGGAGCGCGTCGAGCCGGCCCGCGCGGGCGAGGGCGGCTTCGTGCTCGGCGTCCCGGGCGGGTGCCGGGGTGGTGCCGGCGGCCCGGCCGGTGAGGGTCTGGGTCTGGGTCTGGGTCTGGGTCTCGGTGAGGGTGGCCATGGTGGCGTGGATCAGCTCCTTCGTCACAGGGCGCGGGCCGGGCCGTACGGACGTTCAGCGTCGTGGCGCATGCTCGACGTCCGGTCGAGCCCCCCTCGAACTCCGGCGGGGGAACGCCGCACGCACGGCTCAAGGCCGGTTCGAAGGCGACCCCACCGCGGGGCCGGACACTGCCGGTGGGCTCCGCAGGTCCGCAGGCCCTCAGGCCCGTAGGCCGGAAGGCGGGGCAGGCACTGGACTCACAGGGAGGGCGCGATGAGCGCGACGACCGCGGCGGCCGGCACATGGGTGCGCCGGTTCCATCCGGCACCGGAGGCACCCGTACGGCTGATGTGCCTGCCGCACTCGGGCGGCTCGGCCAGCTACTTCCACCCGCTGTCGCGGGCGCTGTCACCCGCGCTGGACGTGGTCACGGTGCAGTACCCGGGGCGGGGGGACCGACGCGGGGAGCCGTTCGTCACGGACGTACGGGAGATGGCCGACCGGCTCTTCGCGGAGCTGCAGGGGTGGGACGACCACCGGCCGCTGGCCCTGTTCGGGCACAGCCTCGGCGCGACCGTCGGCTTCGAGCTGGCGCTGCGGCTGGAGGCGGCGGGGACCGCGCCGCTCACGTTGTTCGCGTCGAGCCGGCGGGCGCCGTCCACGCACCGGGAGGGCGAATACGCGAACATCGAGGACGACGACTGGGTGCTGTCGACGGTGAAGGAGCTGGGCGGCACGCCGCAGGAGCTGCTCGTCGACGAGCAGCTCCTGCGGATGAACCTGCCGGTGCTGCGGGCGGACTACCGGGCGGCGCAGGGGTACCGGTACCGGCCGGGGCCGGCGCTGGCCTGCCCGGTGGTGGCGATGATCGGCCAGACCGACTCGAAGGTCTCCCTCCAGGAGGCGGCGGCGTGGCGCACGCACACCACCGCGGAAACCACGTTCCACTGGTTCCCGGGCGGCCACTTCTACCTCAACACCCAAGTTCCGGAGGTGGCGTCCCTCCTGCGCACCCACCTCCTGCCGCCGGCTGCCGGGTAGGACCGCTCGCCTCACCGGCGTTTGAGGCGCCGGTCCGGGGCAGCGCCCCAGACAACCCGGCTCCGCCGGGCACCCGGCTCCGCCCGGACCCTCCCCCAGACTCCGTCCGGGGGGACCCCCACTCAATCGCCGGCGAGGCTGGATTTTGCCGACCCTCGGCTTCGAAGGTCAGCGGAGTTGGCTGGCGATTGACGCGCGGGGCCTGGGGCGGAGCCCCAGCACATCCGGCCGCCACCCTCGAGGCCGAGGGCCGGCAAATCCAGCCCCGCCGGCGTTTGAGGCGCGGGGCTTGGGGCGGAGCCCCAACGCAGCCGCCGCCACTCTGGAAGCCGAGGGTGGGCAAACTCAGCCCCGCCGGCGTTTGAGGCGCGGGTCTGGGGCGGAGCCCCAGCACACCCAGCCGCCACCCTCGAAGCCGAGCGTCGGCAAAATCCAGCCCCGCCGGCGATTGAGGCGCGGGGTCTGGGGCGGGGCCCCGGCGCAGCCGGCCCGTCTGCATGCGCAGCCAGGGGCAGGGCTCCGGGTCAGTGGGTGGCCCTGTGGAGGGTGGGGGGCAGGGCCGCGGGGGTCGGGGCCACCGCGATCAGGGGTGGGGGCCAGCCGTGGGCGGCGAGGCGGTGGGCCATCTCGTACGCGAGTTCGCCGCCGCCCGAGACGCAGCCGAGCAGGAGGGGTTCGCCGGCGGCGATCAGGGGCCGGAGCACCGCGAGGCACGTCGGCGCGTCGGCCGCCCCCCGCACGGTGAGCAGCGCCTGCGGCCCCCGCCAGGCCGCCGCGAGTCCGTCGTGGCAGTCGGCCCCGGCGGCTGCCGGCGGCGCAAGGAGCACGACCGTCCCGGCGCGCGGGCGTGTGGCCGGGCGGAGCACGGCCGCGGTGGCGGCCTCCGGCCGGGGCCGGGCGGGCCCGGCCTCGGGGAGCAGGGACAGGTAGTCCCGCGCCGGCGCCGAGCCGTCCCCGCTGCACGGGAGTTCCCTCAGCAGCAGCGCGGTCTGCGCGAGGGCCGCCCCCGCCTCCGCATCGCCGATCCGCGACCGGTCGTTGACGGCCGTCAGGACCAGGCCGCCCTCGCAGTCGTGGTGGGCCCGTACGCTCAGCGGCACCGGCGTGTACGCGTCCACCGCCTGCGGCCCCCCGAGGTGCACGCCCTCCTCGGCCAGCTCCTCCTCCAGGGCCGTCGGCGGCCCGTCCGGCGGGTCGAACGACACCACCGACTCGGTGAGTTCCTCGTGCGCCCCGCGCCCGCTCCACGCGTGGATCTGCCCCTGGGAGACCCACTCGTACGCCGAGGCGCCCAGCATCCGCTCCCCGAGCTCCGCCAGCAGCTCCGCCACCGGCGCCGCCGGGTCGACGCGTACGTGCAGCGGCAGCGGGCCCTGGAGCGGCGCGGGCATGCCGGCCGCGCCCTCCAGCGCGATGCCGCGCCCGGAGACGCCGACGGCGAAGGCGACGGGGGCGGGCCGGGAGCCCGAGCCGGTCGCGCGGTGCAGCAGCAGCGCCCAGGCCGCGCCGAGAGCGGTGCTCTCGGCGGCGCCCAGGTCCGCGGCCCAACGCCGCAGCCGTACCGCCTCCTCGGGGGTCAGCCGGTGCCGGGTCCGGCCGTGGCCCCGGTGGGCCGGCCCGGCCCCGGCCGGCCCACCGACCGGGGCCGGCACGGGCAGCGTGCGCGCACCGGGCGGCGGCGCGGCCCCGGCCCAGTAGGCGCGGGGCGCGGTGTCGTCCTGCCCGGCGAGCCAGCGCAGGTGGTCCCGTACGTCGGGACGCCGCTCCCCGCCCCGGGCGCGCCCCTCGGCCAGGTACGCGCGGTGGAAGGCGCGCAGCAGCAGCCGTACGCTGCGGCCGTCGAGCAGGGCGTGGTGGTAGGTCAGGATGACCCGGGTCGGCCCGGCGGGCCCGGCCTGTTCGTCGAGCAGGGCGATCCGCAGCGGGGCGGGGCGGTGCAGGTCGAAGGGGCGCAGGCGTTCGCCGACGAGCAGGGAGTGCCAGTCGGCGGATCCGTACGGGTGCCGGACGAGTTCCGGCTCGGCGTGCGGATGGACGACGACGTGCGGGCCGCCGGCGCCGGACGCGAGCGCGGCCCGCAGGACGGGCTCCCGGTCGTGGACGGCCTGCCAGGCGGCGTGGAAGCGGCGGGTGTCCAGCGGCCCGTACCAGCGCCAGTGGAGCTGCTCGACGTGCAGGGCGGCACCGGGCCGGGCGGCGAGCACGTCCAGCAGCACCTCCCGCTGCCGCGCCCCGACGGGCAACGAGGGCGGGGCCGTTGCGGCGACTCCCGCAGGGGCCGGCCCGGCCACACCGTCGCCGCCGACCGCCCGCGCTCCCCCGGCCCGTGCGGCCGGGCCGGCCGGGCCGGCCGATTCGCCCCCGCGGACGAGCCCGGGCAGGCCGGCCCCGCGGCCCGCGGCGGTCGCGGTGGCCGCGGCGGTCACGGTGGCCTCCGCCTTCCCGGACGCGGTCGCCGGTGCGCCCGTGAGGAGGTCGGCCAGGGTGCCCGCGTGGGGGTGGTCCGGCGGGAGGTGGAGGGTGTGGTGCGTGGGGGTGTGCCGGGTCAGCGGGTACGGCGGCAGGGCCGCCAGGGTGGCCTGGTCCAGTGGGCCGTGGAGGTGGAGGACCGGCTCCGGGCCGGGGGCGATGACCACGGTGACGGAGACGGCAGAGGCAGCAGCGGTCATCTCTCCCCCGTTCGGCATCGGACTCCGACTCCAAAGGGGACGAGTATGCATGGCGTGGCCACGTATCGCTGACGGGCCGCTGACGCGCCGCCGGTGCCGCGGCACAGCCCCGCCGGAGCGGCGTGGGTGCTCCGGCGGGGCCCCGGACCGCGGACGCGGCCCCGGCTCTTCCCGGACCGCGGCGAGCGGCCCGGCGGCGCCGGCCCTCACAGCATGCGGACGGCGTTCTCCGCGTGCCGTTTGGCGAGTTCGAGGGTGGCCGTGCTGTTGCGGCCCAGTGCCCCGCGTACGTACGCGCGGGCCTCGGCCAGGGTGGTTCCGGCGCCCAGCACCCGTTCGACGGCCTCCTCGCGCAGCAGGACGCTGTGCTGGGAGACCACCGTGACGCCGGTCTCGTCGGGGATGACGGACCATTCGCCGGTGTGCGCCGCCATCAGCGCGGGCGTGGCGGTCTGCTTGTAGACGATGCGGCCGGCGTGCGGGAAGCAGACCCGCACCGACTCGGTGGTGTGCGCGGAGCCGTCCGCGACCACCGTGTCCATGCTCATGCGCTGCACCCCGGGCTCGTCCTCGGTGACGTCGAGCCGCGCGACGTGCGGGATCAGCCGCGGCCAGTCGGCCACGTCGTAGAGGAATCCGTAGACGAGCTCGGCCGGGCCGTCGACCCGTACCGCGTCCTCGAAGCTCAGCAGCAGCCCGTCCAGGCGGGTCCACTGCTCGGCGGTCTCCTTCAGCCGGTCGAGCTCGGCGCGGCTGTTGTCGTCGGTGGCCCGCCGCACCCAGGCGACGTCCTGCGGCCGGTCCCCGGCGACGGTGAAGTCGTGCTCCAGCACCAGCCGACATCGGTCGGCGCCGCGCGGCTCCACGCTCCAGCTGCCGCCCATCGCCGTGGTGGGGGCGGCCGGCAGCTCGTGCCGGAAGTCGATGCGCCGGGCTTCCGCGTCGAGGGTGCGGCGCGACAGCCAGGACCTGACGGTGCCGTTCGCGGTGGCCCACATGTGGAACCGGTCCTGGACCCCGTCGAAGTCCAGCCGTTCCACGTGGATGCTCGCGGGGACGAACAACGGCCACTGGGTCGTGTCCGCCACCAGTCCGTAGACCACGCCGGCCGGCGCTGCGACGTCCACGGCGTACGACGTCCGGTG
Source organism: Streptomyces sp. NPDC046876 (assembly GCF_040645035.1). Lineage (NCBI taxonomy): Bacteria > Bacillati > Actinomycetota > Actinomycetes > Kitasatosporales > Streptomycetaceae > Streptomyces > Streptomyces sp. NPDC046876. Next base: position 209,588 of record NZ_JBEYXK010000003.1, read on the forward strand.
CACTCGCTGGACCGCCATCACACACCTCCCTCACTGGTCATCCAGAGTCTGTCCGAGCGTGGTGGAGCACCGTCGGAGCGGCGCCGGAGCCGCGCTTGACAGACTCCCGTCGCCGGCCCCCTCACCGGGACCCGACCGCCGTCTCCGCGTACCGCTTGGCGTACGCCATGGTGGCGGTGCTGTTGCGGCCCAGGGCGTCGCGGACGTACGTACGGGCCGCGGCCAGGTCGGCGGTCGGGCCCAGCACCCGGGTGACCGCGTCGGGGCGCAGGACGACGCCGTGCCGGGAGGTGACCGTCGAGCGGCGGGCGTCCCCGGTGACCGTCCAGGCGCCGGTGTGCGCGCTCATCAGGGCGGGCGTACGGGTCTGCTTGTAGACGATGCGGCCGGCCTCGGGGAAGCAGACCCGCACCGACTCGGTGGTGTGCGCGGAGCCGTCCGCGACCACCGTGTCCATGCTGATGCGCTGCACGCCGGGCAGGTCCCCCTCCTCGGCCAGGTCCAGCCGGGCGACGTGCGGCAGCAGGTCGGGCCACCGCTCGGCCCGCTCCAGGAACGCGTACACCAGCTGCGGCGGGGCGTCGACCCGTACCGTGTCCTCGAAGGTCATGACGAGCTGGTCCATGTGGGCCCACCGGCCGGCGATCCGGGCCAGGTTGCCCAGCTCGGCGCGGCTGTTGGTGTCGGTGGCCCGCTCGACCCAGGCCACGTCCTCGGCCCGGTCGCCGACGACGCGGAAGTCGTGCAGCAGGGTCAGCCGGCAGCGTTCGCCGCCGAGCGGCTCGACGGTCCAGGTGCCGGTCATCTCGCGCAGCGGGGCCGCCGCGATCTCCTGGCGGAACTCGATCCGCCGGGCGCCGGCGTCCAGGACGCGGCGCGAGGTCCAGGACTTGACCTGCCCGCCCGCGGTGGCCCACATCCGCAGCCGCTCCTCGGTGCCGTCGAAGGCGAGGCGTTCGACGTACACGTTGGGCGGGAAGAACAGCGGCCACTGCACGGGGTCCGCGATCAGCCCGTAGACCACGCCGGCGGGCGCGTCGACCTCGGTCTCGTGCACCGTACGGTGCATCTGCTCGGCCGCCATCAGAAGTTGCCCAGCCCGCCGCAGACGTTGAGCGCCTGCGCGGTGACGGCCGCGGCGAGGTCGGTGGTCAGGTAGCCGACCATGGCCGCGACCTCCTCGGGGGTGGCGTAGCGCCCCAGCGGGATCTTCGCCTCGAACTGCTCCTGCACGTCCTCGGTGGTGGTGCCCCAGGCCGCGGCGTACCCGGCGCGGACGCGCTCGGCCATCGGGGTCTCGACGTAGCCGGGGCAGACGGCGTTGACGGTGATGCCGGTCGGGGCGAGCTCCTTGCCGAGGGCCTTGGTGAAGCCGACGACGGCGTGCTTGGAGGCCGAGTAGGGGGCGCCGAGCAGGACGCCCTGCTTGCCGGCCGTGGAGGCGATGTTGATGATGCGGCCCCAGGGGGCGCCCTCGAGACCGCCGTTCTTCAGGACCTCCCGGGTGAGCAGGAAGACGCTGTTGAGGTTGGTGTCGATGACGTCGTACCAGAGCTCGTCGGTTATGTCGGCGGTCGGGCCGCCGCCGCTGCGCCCGGCGTTGTTGACGAGGACCGAGACCGGGCCGTACTCCTCGACGGCCGCGGCCACCAGTGCGGCGACGGATTCCCGGGAGCGGACGTCGGCTGCGGTGCCCTCGACGTCGAGGCCCTCGGCGCGCAGGTCCTGGACGGTCTGCTTGACGGAGTCGGCGGTCCGCGCGCACAGGAACACCCGGTGGCCGCGTCGGCCCAGGTCCCGGGCGACGGCCAGCCCGATGCCGCTGGTGCCGCCGGTGACCAGGGCGACCGGCTGCGGCGGCGAGGCCGGCCAGGCCGGGGCCGCCGGTCTCGGCGCGGCAGCCGGCGCCGGGGCTGAAGCCGACGGTGCCACTGACGGTGCTGTCATCGCTGACCCTCCAGGACTCGTGGTGTGGTTTCGACCGTGTCCCGGACCTCTGGAGAGCCGCCGGAAGTCTGCTCGAGGACCGGCGCCTGGACCGGTGCCTGGACCGGTGCCCGGGCCGCCGAGCGCGGGCGCAGGCAGTGGACGGTGGCGAGCCGGCCCAGCGGGGAGAGGGCCCGCTCCAGATCGCGCCAGCTCAGCGTCGGGCCGCCGGCCGCGAGGTAGCCGTCGGGCCGGATCAGCACCCAGCCCCCCGGGCCCAGGCCCAGCGAGCGGCGCAGCAGCCCGGCCGGGTCGGCCAGCGGGGCGGGGCCGCCGCCGATGCCGTCGCCGAGGGTGCGGACCGAGAGCCAGTCGCCGTGCTCGGCGGCGGAGGCGCGGGCCACCCGCAGCGCCTCGCCGGGGCCGGCCGCCGCCCACAGCAGCGTCCAGCGGGTGTCGCGGAGTTCGGCGCGCAACGCCACCGAGCCGGGGTCGTCGGGGTGCCGGGCCGCGGCCGCGGCGGCACGGGTGCCCGCGGGGAGCGCCGGCGCCGGTCCCTTGCCGGGCGTGGTCAGCGGGCTGTCCGGGTAGGCCAGGCGCAGCCCGGACATCCCGCCGAGGACCTTGCGCTGGATGGCCCGGCGCAGCGGCGGGACGGCCCGGACGAGGGAGAAGACGACCGGCAGCGCCACGCCGGCCAGCCGGTTCTTGAACTGCACCAGGAAAGTGGCCTTGCGGGTCGATCCGAGCAGCGCCCGTCCGACCGGGACCCGTTCGAGCCCGTAGGTGGCGAGGAGCTCCTGCCCGGCCTGGCCGTGGTCGACCATGGCGAGCTTCCAGCCCAGGTTGTACGCCTCCTGGATGCCGGTGTTCATGCCCTGGCCGGAGGCGGGGCTGTGGACGTGGGCGGCGTCGCCCGCGACGAAGCAGCGGCCCTCGCGCATGCGGGGCACCATGCGCTGCTGGAAGGTGAACACCGAGTTCCATGACGGCGGTCCGACCCGCACGGGCCGGCCGAGGCCCGCGCTGAGCTTCGCGGAGAACCGGCGGGCGACGTCCTCGGCGTCGGCGGACTCGCCGGGGCGGCGGTCGGGTGCGGTGTCGAGGAGCCGCCAGCGGCCGTCCTCGCGGTACGGGACCATCATCAGGGCCTGGCCGCCGGTGTGCGCCCAGTAGATGGTGTCGGGCGGCAGGTCGGTGTCGACCTCGGCGTCGGCGAGCTCCCAGGTGTCGCGGGACTCGCCGATCAGCGGCAGCCCGAGCTCCTTGCGGACGGTGCTGTGGCCGCCGTCGCAGCCCACGAGCCAGGGCACCGCGTACTCCTCGGCGGTGCCGTCGGCGTGCTGCAGGAGGGCTGTGGCGCCGGCCGCGTCCTGGGTGAGGCCGGTCAGCCGCACGCCCCACTCGATGCGGACGCCGAGCCGGGCGACGGCCTCGCGCAGCAGCTCCTCGGTGCGGGTCTGCTCGATGACGACGGTGTACGGGAAGCGGGTGGGCATCGAGGCGTAGTCGGCTTCGAGGCGGACGAGCCGGTGGCCGCCGGCGTACATGGTGAAGGCGCGGTTCTTGCGGCCCGAGGCGAGCACGCCGTCGATCACGCCCATCTGGTCGAAGGTCTCCAGGGTGCGCGGGTGTACGGCCACGGCGCGGCTGGTGGCGGCCGGTCCGGGCGCGGCGTCGACGAGGCGGACGCGCAGGCCGCGGCGGGCGAGTTCGTGCGCGGCGGTCAGGCCGACGGGGCCGGCGCCCACCACGAGCACCCGGGCGGCCCGGCCCCGCGTCGTCGGTGTGCCGGGGCCGGCACCTGTGCCGGTGTAGGTCCGCATTGCGGTGGCTCCTCTGATCGGTGGTGGGTCGTTCGTACGGGCAGGTGCACGGACAGGGGCGGCAAGGGGCCGGAGGTCACAGGGACGGGCCGGAGGTCACAGGGCCGCTTCGGCCGCCGCGCGCCGGCGGATGTCCCGGCGCAGGGCGGCGCGTTCGGGCTTGCCGACGTGGTTGCGCGGGACCGCGTCGAGGACCTCGACGCGGCGGATCTGCTCGGCCTCGGTGAGCCGCTCGCCCGCCCCCTCGACGATGGAGTCGATCCGGTCGAGGAGTCCGGGGGCGGTGGGGTCGCGCAGGACGAGCCCCAGCCATACGACGGCCCCGTGCACGGGGTCGGGCCAGCCGCTGACGATGCAGTCGGCGACCCGCGGGTCGGCGCGCACGACCTCTTCGACGGTGCTGGGCGAGACGAGCTCGTTGTCGTACTTGAAGACGTCGCCGAGCCGGTCCACGAGGAACAGCACGCCGTCCTCGTTGCGGTAGCCGACGTCCCCGGTGGAGAACCAGCCGTCGGCGTCGATGCGCGGCGGCTCGGTGTCGTCGAGGTAGCCGGCCATCACCTGCGGCCCGCGGACCTGCACCTCGCCGGTGGCGTACACGTCGAGCGGGGCGCGCGTGTCCAGGTGGACGATGCGGCATTCGGTGCCGGGCACGGGCGGGCCCACCGACCCGGCCTTGGGTTTGCGCGGGTCCTGGCAGTGGGAGAGCGGGGACAGCTCGGCCATCCCGTAGCCCTGGACGACGGGCACGCCGAGGCGCTCGGACAGCGCCCGGGCGGCTCCGGAGGCCAGTGCGGTACCGCCGGACAGGACGGCGGTCAGGCTGCGGCCGGCCGGGAACGGGCCGGTGATCCGGTCGTCCAGGGCCAGGGCGTGCAGGCGGGCGGGCAGCCCGTAGTAGTGGGTGGCCGACACCTCGGCGGCCAGGGCGAGGGAGGCGATCGGATCGGGGTCGGGGCACAGCACCTGGCAGGCCCCCGCGTACACCGCCGAGTTGAGGTGCATCACGTGGTACAGCGGCAGGTGGTTGAGCAGGACCGAGTCGCTGCCGAGCCGGTGGGCGGCGGAGATCTGCGCGGCGTTGGCGACCAGGTTGCGGTGGGTGAGGCGGACGCCCTTGGGCCGGCCGGTGGTGCCGGTGGTGAACTGGATGCACGCGTCGGCGTCCAGGTCGACGGCCTCGGGCAGGGCGCTCGGCTCGGCCGTGCGGTCCAGCACCTCGGCCAGCGGCACGGCGTCGCCGGGGACCACCCCGTCGGGGGCGTCCGTCACCACGACGGTACGCAGGGCGGGCAGCCGGTCGGACAGCTTCAGCAGCAGCTCCGCGGTCGCGGTCGGTACGAACGCCACCTCGACGGCGGCGGCGGTGAAGACGTGGACCAGGCCCGTCTCCTTGAGCAGCGGGTTGACCAGCACGACGGTGTTCCCGCTGCGCACCGTCCCGTAGTAGGCGGCGGCGAAGACCGGGTCGAGGGTGTTGGCGACGCCGACGCGGGCCCCGCGGCGGCCGCAGTCCTGCTCCAGGTGGGCGGCGATGCGGTCGGCCTGCGCGTCGAGCTCGGCGAACGTGACGGTGGACGGGCCGGTGCGCACCGCCCAGCCGGCGGGGTCGCGGACGGCGGCGCGGCGCAGCAGGCCGTCCAGCGGGAGGTGCGGATACACGGGTTTCGGCATGGTGCGTCCTCCTGGCTCCCGAAAGGGCGGTCGCGGCTGCGGCACGCTCACCACCGTGGCCAGAAGCGCTTGAGGAGTCTTCGAAGGGTGCTCGATCTGCACCGCAGAAACTGCGGTAACCCAACAGAACGGAGCCGCCGAATGACCGCCATGGCTGCCGCCCCCGCCCGCCCGCTCCCCCTGTCGGAGCGCGAGTTCGGCCTCCTGTACGCGGAGGTCCAGCAGTTCTACGCGCACCAGATGCAGCTGTTCGACTCCTTCGAGGCGGAGCGGTGGGCGGGCACGTTCACCGAGAACGCCGTCTTCGACGTGCCGACCCTGCCGGAGCCGGTGCGCGGGCGCACCGCGCTCGCCGCGAACGTGCGGCGGAACCGGGAGGCGCAGGACAGGAGCGGCGAGCAGCTGCGCCACTGGATCGGCATGCTGGACGTACAGCCGCAGTCGAACGGCACGCTGCGCACCCGCGCCTACGCCCTCGTGTACATGACGCCGCGCGGCGGGGTGTCCCGGGTGCACCGGGTGTGCGTGATGGAGGACGAACTGGTCCTCTGCCGCGGCCGCTGGCGGACCAACCACCGCCTGGTCACCCGCGACGACCTCGCATGACCGCCCGGCGGCGGGCCTCGGCGCCCTGCCGGGCTGGTTCCGGGCGCTCCGCGCCCGGTGCGCTCAAACGCCGCGCGGGCTGAAATCAGCCCCGCCGGCGTTTGAGGCGCGGGGTCCGGGGCGAAGCCCCGACCTTTGAGCCCCGCCGGCGATTGAGGCGCGGGTCCGGGCGGAGCCCGGTTTCGGGAAGGGGCGGGGTGGGGGAAAGCTCCGCGCAGCGGACGACGGCCGGGCGGAGCCTAAGGGCGGTGCGGGCGGTACGGGCGGTACGGGTGCCTGGGGTCAGACGGAGGCGCGCTCGGCCAGGACCCGGTTGACCATGTCGAGGTAGCGCCGCGGCGTGTCGGCGTCGTCGAAGTCCTCCCCGTCGAGCACGACGTCGAACTCCCGCTCGATCCAGCCGGTGGCCTGGAGGACGGCGAGGGAGTCGTAGCCGAGCTCGAACCAGTACTGGTCCAGGACGTCGCCGTCGAGGTCGACGCCCTCCTCCTCACCCGCGCACTCACGCAGGATGCGCTTGAGCTGGTCGAGTTCCAGGCGGTCCATGGCATACCTCTGTTCCGGTCGAGTACGGGCGGGTCAAGGGGGCGGGAGGAAAGAGAGCGGCGGAGGGCCGTGGGTCAGGCGCCCGGGGCGCGGACCACGGCCGCGGAGTTGAAGCCGCCGCGGCCTCGGGCCAGGACCAGTGCGGTGCGCAGCCGGATCCCGGTCCGGGGCGCGCCGGTGACGAGGTCGAGGGGGCAGTCGTCGGCGGGTGCCGTGGTGCCCGTGGTCGGGGGGACGACCTGGTCGCGCAGGGCGAGCAGCGCGGCGGCGAGGTCCAGGGCGCCGCCGCCGGCCAGGAGGCGGCCGGTCATCGACTTGGGCGCGGTGACGGGGACCCCGCGCTCGCCGAACAAGGCGGTGAGGGCCTCGCCCTCGCGCCGGTCGGCGGCGCGGCTGCCCGCGGCGTCGGCGAAGACCACGTCGACGTCGGCCGGTTCCAGCCCGGCGTCGGCGAGGGCCCCCGCGGCGGCGGCCCCGAGCCGGCACCCTCCGGGGCCGCCATCCCCGCCGTCCCCGCCGTCCGCGCCGCCGAAGGCGTCGAAGGCGTCAAAGGCGGCGGCGTGTCCGGCGAGCGTCCCGTACACGCGGGCCCCGCGCCGGCGGGCTGCGTCCGCGTCCTCCAGGACGAGGTGGGCGCCGCCCTCCCCGGGGACGTACCCCTTCGCGTCCCGGTCGAAGGGCAGGTAGGCCCGGGCCGGGTCCTCGGCGGTGCTGAGCCCGCCGCCCGCGAGGTGGGCGGCCCAGCCCCACGGGCACAGCGCGGAGTCGATCCCGCCGGTGACGACGAGGTGGGCGCCCTTGCGGATCTGGCGGCGGGCGTGGGCGGCCGCGTCGAGCCCGCCGGCCTGTTCTGCGACGAGGACGCCGCTGGCGCCGCGCAGCCCGTGCCGGATGGAGATCTGGCCGCTGTTGACCGCGTAGAACCAGGCGAAGGACTGGTAGGCGCTGACGTGCCGGCCGCCCCGGCTCCACAGCGCCTGGAGCTCGCGCTGCCCGAACTCGAACCCGCCGGCGGAGTTCGCGGTGACCACGCCGGCGGCGTACTCGGGCAGCTCGGCGGGGTCGGCCCCTGCGTCGTCGAGGGCCTCCTTCGCGGCGGCCAGGGACAGCCGGGTGACCCGGTCGGTCTGCTGGAGCAGCCGGTTCGGGACGTGGTCCTCGTCGACGAAGCCGGGGACCTCCCCCGCCAGCCGCGCCGGGTAGGGGGAGGCGTCGAAACGGGTGAGCGGGCGGATGCCGCTCTCGCCGCGCAGCACGGCGGCCCACCAGGCCCGTACGCCCAGCCCGTTCGGGGCGGCCACGCCGATCCCCGTGAAGACGGCGTCGGATACGGCGGCTGAAGTGGTCGTCACGGTCAGTCCTCCGCCTTCAGCGTGGGGCTGGTCAGGATCATGGCGCTCTGGAAGCCCCCGAAGCCGCTGCCGACGGTCAGCACCGCGTCGGTGCGCTGGGCGCGGGCGGTCAGCGGGGTGTAGTCGAGGTCGCAGGCCGGATCGGGCTCGTGCAGGTTCGCCGTCGGCGGTACGAGGTCGTGCTCGATGGCGAGGGCGCAGGCGGCGACCTCCAGGGCCCCGATCGCGCCCAGCGAGTGCCCGATCATCGATTTGACGGAGCTGACCGGCACCTCGTACGCGTGCCGGCCGAGGCTGCGCTTGAAGGCCTCGGTCTCGTGCTTGTCGTTCTGCTTGGTGCCGGAGCCGTGCGCGTTGATGTAGTCGATCCGCTCGGGGGCGAGCCGTGCCTCGTCGAGGGCGGCGGTGATCGCGGCGGCCATCTCCGCGCCGTCGGGGCGCAGTCCGGTCATGTGGTACGCGTTGCTGCGCGAGGCGAAGCCGGAGATCTCGGCGTGGATGTGCGCGCCGCGGCGGCGGGCGTGCCCGTACTCCTCCAGGACGAGGACGGCTGCTCCCTCGCCGAGGACGAACCCGTTGCGGGTGGCGTCGAAGGGGCGGGAGGCGGTGGCCGGGTCGTCGTTGCGGGTGGAGGTGGCGCGGATCGCGTCGAAGCAGGCCACCGTGATGGGGGTGACGGGCGCTTCGGTGGCGCCGGCCACCATCACGTCGGCGCTGCCCTCGCGGATCAGGTCGACGGCGTGCCCGATGGCGTCCAGCCCGGAGGTGCAGCCGGTGGAGACGAGGGAGACCGGTCCCTGGGCGCCGGCGGTACGGGCCACCTCGGCCGCCATGGAGCTGGGCACGAAGTAGTCGTAGAGGTGCGGTACGGCCTTGGTGTGGTCGACGAGCCAGCGCGCGCCGGCGTCGCTGACGGCCCCGTACTGGGCGTCCAGTGCGCTGGTGCAGCCCAGGGCGCTGCCGAGGGTGACGCCGGTGCGCACCGGGTCGAAGGCGCCGTCCGCACCGGCGGCGGCGAGGGCCTCGCGGGCGCTGACGACGGCGAACTGGGCTGCCCGGTCGAGGGCTTGGGCCCGGTCGGGGGTGAGCCCGTGTTCGAGCGGGTCGAAGTCGGCTTCCGCGGCGATGCGGGAGCGGAAGGAGGAGGCGTCGAAGAGGGAGATGGCGCGGGTGGCGGTGCGCCCCTCGGTCAGCAGCGACCAGTACTCCTTGGTGCCGGGGCGGCCGGGGGCGACGACCCCGATGCCCGTGATGACGACGCGCCGCCTCATCGCCCTTCTCCCCTGTCCGTGCTGTCGATGCCGTTCGTGGTGTCGATGCTGTTCCTGCTGTGGATGCCGTTCGTGGTGTCGATGCCGTCCGTGTGCCGGCCGCGCGCGGCGATGCGCGCCGCGGTGCGGGCCGCCCGGCCCAGCAGCCGGGGCAGCTCGGGCCCGCGTACGAAGAAGTGCCCGCCGGGCAGGGTGCGCCGCACGACCCGGCCGGTGGTCCAGCGCTGCCAGCCGGCGAGCGCGGCGGCGTCCGCGAGCCGGTCCTCGGTGCCGTTCACGGCGAGCAGCGGTACGGCGAGCGGCTCCTCGGCGGCGGTGCGCAGGTCCAGGGCCAGGTGCAGGTCGTCGCGCAGGACGGGGAGGACCATGCGGTGCCACAGGTCGCCGGGCTCCGCGCCGGGCGGCGCGGCCCCGTACCGCTCGAGCACGGCCAGGAGTTCGGCGTCGGGCAGGCCGGCCGCGCCCGCGAGGGCGGCGGGGGCGTCGGGCGGCGGGCAGGCGCCGATGGCGACGAGGGCGGGCTGCGGCAGCCGGGCCTCGGCGAGGGCGCGGGCCACGGTGTAGGCGACGGTGCCGCCGAGGCTGTGCCCGTAGAGCACGTACGGCACGTCGGGCTCGTCGGCGAGCTGCTCGAACAGCGGCTTGAGGTCGGCGAGGAGCTCCTCGCGGGTGGTGATCCGCGGCTCGCGGCGGCGCCGGTCGCGGCCGGGCAGCGGCCAGGAGACGGCCTCGACCCCGCTGCCGACGGCCCGCCTCCACCGCCGGAACGCGGAGTCCCCGGCCCCTGCGTGCGCGAAGCAGTGCAGTCGTACCGCCGTGTGCCCCGTGGGGCCCGTCTGCGCGGTGTGCGCCGGCTGCGCCATCGCCGCCCTCCCTGGTCTGCCCGGTCCCTGCACCGTGCGGTGCCCGCTGTCCCGCCCGGGTCGTCGCCCTCGACCCTGGCGGAAGCCGCTGGAGACGGGCTCGAACCCCGCTACGCCGCGTACAGGTCGAAGGTCGAGCCGCGGCGCGGGCCCGCGATCACGTCCAGGGCCGGGTCGACGGTCAGCATCGCCTGGTGCAGGCGCTGGAGCTGCGGCGAGGGCTCGACGCCGAGTTCGTCGATGAGCCGGGTGCGCAGCCGCCGGTACACGTCCAGGCCGGTGGCCTGGCGGCCCGAGCGGTACAGGGCGACCATCGCCTGGGAGTGCAGGCCCTCGTGCTGCGGGTGGCGGGCGATCAGCTCGGCGAGTTCCGCGAGCAGTTCGGTGTGCCGGCCGAGCCGCAGGTCGGCGTCGATGCGCCGCTCGACGGTGACGAGGCGGCTCTCCTCCAGCCGCATCACCTCGATCTCCAGGATGGGGCCGACGCGTACGTCGACCAGCGCCGGCCCCTGCCACATGGCGAGCGCCTGGCGCAGCAGGCCGGCCGCCTGCTCGTCGTCGCCCTCCTCGAACGCGCTCTGGCCGCCGGCGACGAGGCGTTCGTACGTGTGGACGTCGACGGACTCCGGCTGCACCTGGAGCAGGTAGCCGCCGTGCCGGGTGGCGAGGACGTCCTTGGCACTGCCCGGGGCGCCCGGGCCCATGGCGGTGCCCAGGCGCCGGCGCAGCTGGAGGATGTACGTCTGGAGGGTGGTCAGTGCGCTCTGCGGAAGGTTCGTGCCCCAGATCTCCTCCATGAGGGTGGGTACGGGCATCACCCGGCCCGGGTAGAGGGCGAGCAGTGCCAGGATCTGCCGCGGCTTGCCGGCCGTCGGAACAATCGACGCCCCGTTGACTTCGGCACTCAACGGACCCAGAACCTGAATCTTCATGGATTCCTCCGCCTGTTTGTCGAGTCCCATCGATTTTCAGACTCCGAACGGGAACGGTAGCGGGGCCCCGGACAATGTCCCCGAATTCTCGAGCAGCCGTCGAGCAGCCCTCCGACCGCTGTGCTTGCAGAGGCGGTACGGGCTGCTACATTCGCGAAAGAGCCACCGGGAGGAGGGGGCGCATGGAATTCTCCGCGCACGGCGGGAAGAGCCAGAACGGCGGGGTGGAGTTCCGCGTCCTGGGCCCGGTGGAGGTGTACGACCACCGGACGGGCCTGCGCGTCGTGCCCTCGGGCGCCAAGCAGCGCTCCCTGCTCGCCGCGCTCGTCGTGCGGGCGGGCGAGGTGCTCGGCACCGAGCGGCTCGTCGACGAGTTGTGGGGCGACCGGCCGCCGGCCGGCGGGTCCAATGCGCTGCAGGCCCATGTGGCCCGGCTGCGCAGGGTGCTGCCCGTCGCGCCGCCCGGGCCGGACGGCCGCCGCGCGGAGTGGATCGGCACGCACGCCCTGGGCTACCTGCTGCGGCCGGACGGCGCCGCCGGTGACGCCCGGCGCTTCCACGCGCTGTCGGCCGAGGGGCGCTCGCTCCTGGCCGACGACCCCGGACGCGCTGCCGGCCTGCTGCGCTCGGCGCTCGCGCTGTGGCGCGGGCCCGCGCTCGACGGCAGCCTGCGCGGGCCGATCTGCGCGGGGGAGGCGGACCGGCTGGAGGAGCTGCGGCTGACCACGCTGGAGACGCTGTACGAGGCGGACCTGGCGGGCGGGCGGCACGGCGCGGCCGTCCGCGAGCTGGAGCGGCTGACGGCCGAGCACCCGCTGCGGGAGCGGTTCTACGACCTGCTGATGCTGGCCCTGTACCGGGGCGGGCGGCAGGGTGAGGCGCTCGGCGTGTACGAGCGGGCCCGCCGACGGCTGGTCGACGGGCTCGGCGTGGAGCCGGGGCCGGCGCTGCGCGGCCGGCTGGACGAGATCCTGCGGCACGCCCCCTCGCTGGCCGCGCCGCCCCCGCCGGCAGCCCCGTCGCCGGCCGCGCCCCCGCGGGTCCCGGCCGGGGCGGCGGCCCCGGTCGTGGAGGGGGAGGCGCTGCGGGACGGGCAGGGGGAGCTGCACCGGCTCGGCGGCGAGATCGTCCGGCTGGGCGAGCGCATCGAGGCCTTGGCCCGGCAGCAGCAGGCGCTGGTGCACCGTTTCGAGCAGCTGTCCGCGGGGGCGGCTGTGACGCGGAATCCGAACACCGCGAACACCGCGGACACAGCCCACGCCCCGAACGCCGCCGGCTACTCGAACACCGAGGGGATTGGCGAACTCCCCGAACTCCCGGCCGATCCGGGCCTGCTCGAAATCTCCGGGCTCCCGAACCTTTTTCCGGACGGCCAACTCGTCTGATCGCCCCGCCTTCCCGCCGGAATTCCGGCCCTGCTCCACCGGGCCCCGAGCCGTATTCCACCGGGTGGGATAATCGCAGGAAATCAAAAACGGGGTGCGTCGAGCCACAGCGGGGTGCGCAGAAAGGCGGACGGCGGCAGCGGAACGGCGACCGAGCCGTGGCCGCGGTCGTCCTCCAGTGCGGCCCAGTCCACGTCCAGCCCCGCCAGCCACAGCCGCTTCACCTGGTGCAGGCGCCGCCCCGACCAGAGCGCGGCGAGGTAGTCGCGGGTCTCGGGCGCCTCGCCGAGCCCGAGCGGGTCCGCGGCGCCGTGGCGCAGGTCGGCGCAGTCGGGGTCGCGGCCGTCCTCGGGGTCGAGGTCCGCCAGTACGCGGGCCAGCCGGCCGGTGTCGGCGACGACGGCCGCGTACCGGCAGTCCATCGCGGCGCGCCCGGTGCGCAGGCTGCGCGCGAGCGCCGCGAGGTCCGTCCGCGGGCCCGGCGCGGCCAGGAATCCGGCGAACCGGCGTGCGGTGGCCGCCAGATGGGCCGGGGTGGGCGCGGACAGCACCACCAGCTCGGCGGACGGGGCGTCCCGCCCGGTTCTCGCGCCGGGTGGCGGGACGTACTCCTCCAGGACCACGTGCGCCTCGACACCGCCGGCGCCCCGGACCCCGGCCGAGGCCCGGCGCACCCCGCCGGCGGGCGCCGGCCAGGGGGCGGCCGCCGGGCGGCCGGCCGCGGGGAGCAGGACGCCGTGGCGCAGCTGCAGGGCGGCGCGCAGCAGCACGGCGATGCCGGTGGCGGCCCCGGCCGCGCCGACGGCGGCGGCCACCGATCCCGCGTCCTCGCGCAGCAGCCCGCCGCCGCCCGGCTCGGCACCGGCCTCGCGCAGGGCCGCCCGTACGATCCGCTCGGCGGGGCCGGCGTCCCTGTCGGCGTCGGCCTCGTGTCCCACGGCGCTGCCGCGGATCAGGCAGTGCACGGTGTCGCCGTCGGCGAGGGCCCGTTCGAGCGGTTTGAGGACCAGCGCGCCGACCGCTTCGCCCGCGCCGGGGCGGCGGCTGGAGGCGTGCAGCAGCAGCTGCACCCCGCCGACCAGGGCCGCCGCGCACTCGCCGCGCCGCAGGGCCGAGAGGGCGTGGTGCAGGGCGACGAGGGCGGAGGACTCGGCGGTGTCGATGCTGACGCTGGGGCCGGTCAGCCGCAGCAGCCCGGAGATCCGGTTGGAGAGGTTCCAGCTGCCGCCGCGCGGCAGGGGGCGGCGGTGGCCGCGACCCCAGGACTCGGCGGCGAGCAGCGCGTAGTCCCCCGGCCCGGCGCCCGCGAACACGCCGATGCTGCGGGGCGTTCCGTCGGCGGCGCACAGGGCGTCGAGCCGGCTGCCGGTACAGCCCGCGTCCTCCAGGGCCTCCCAGGCGGTCTCCAGGAAGAGCCGCTCCTGGGGGTCGGTGAGGGCCGCCTCGGCGGGGTCGATCCCGAAGAAGTCGGCATCGAAGTCCTGGACGCGGTCGAGGTAGTGCCCGACCACCCTCCCGCCCCGCCCGACCGGCGGCCCGGAGGCGGTGCTCCCCCCGCCCTCGGCCTGCCGCCACACGGCCCCGAGGTCCCCGCCCCCGGGCTGCCGCCCGGCCATCCCGACGACGGCGACGGCCCCGTCCGCACCCCCCGGACCGGATCCGGGCCGAAGCCCGGGGCCGGACCGAAGCCCGGGGCCAGGCTGAGGACCGGGGCCAGGCTGAGGACCGGGCCCGGAGCCGGAGTCGAGGCGCGGGTCGGGGCCGATCCCGCCGGGGCCGGGGCCGGGGTCGGGGCCGGCGTCGGAGCCCGCGTCGGAGGTGGCGCCGGGCCCCCCGGCGAGGCCGGCTCCTGCGCCGGGCTCGGTGCCGGCGGCGGGGCCGGGGCCGGGGCCGGGGCCGCCGGGAACGACGCCCGGGCCGGGGGGCGGGACGGCGTCCGCCAGGAGGGCCGTGGTCTGGGCGCGGGTCAGGGTGCCGTTGCGGAACCGGGTCAGGATCTCCCTCTCGTCCATCCGGACGGGTTCCCTCAGCTGCGCCGGGCGAGCAGGACGAGCGCCTCGTCCACGGTCAGCCGGTCGTCGCGCACCGCGTCCAGCAGGACGTCGAGCCCGGCGGCGCCCACCGCGGCCGGCACCCGCGGGGCGGCGCCGAGGAGCTCGGCGACGTGGGCGGCGAGCGCGGTGATGTCGGGGTGGTCGTACAGGACCACCGCCCGCTCCTGGAGGCCGAAGGTCCGGTTGATGGTGGCGACGAACTCGGCGCCGAGGATGGAGTCCAGGCCGAGCGTGGCGAAGTCGGTGTCGGGCCCGACGTCCCACACGTCGCAGCACAGGACGGCGGCGAGCTGTTCGCGCAGCGCCCGGGCGACCTCGTCGGTCCCGGCAGCAGCAGGCGCGACCGCCGCCGGCTCCGCCGCGCGCGCGGCCCGGCCGACGGCCGGGACCCCGGCCGGAACCACGGTGCCCACCCGGTCCAGTTCGGCGGCCACCTGCCGGGCGAAGGACTCGGGCGTCGGGTGGTCGTACAGGTCGGTCGGCAGGATCTCCGTCCCGTACCGGGCGTTGACGACGGCCACCAGTTCCACGGTCAGCAGGGAGTCCATCCCGAGGGACTGGAAGGTCTGCTCCGGGTCGATGGCCCCGGGCCGCTTGCGCAGCACGTCGCCGAGGACGCCGACGACGTCCCTCAGCACGGCGGCCGGCACGGCAGCGGGCACGGCGGCGGGCACGGCGGCCGAGGCGGTGGCGGGTGCGGTGGCGGGGCGTTCACTCGTCATCTGCGGCTCTCCAGGACTCGGCGGTGCGGGGCGGTGGCGCCTTCAGACGGCACTGCCCAGGTACGGCGACAGCCCGCGGGTGCCGTCCGCGGCACTCCCGGCCGCGGCGCTCCCGTTCGCGGCGCTCCCGTCCCCGGCGCTCCCGGCCGGCGCGGTGCGGTAGCGTGCCGCGGCCCCGGCCGGTACCAGGGCGGGCAGCAGCAGCTCCCACAGCGCGGCGACCCGGCGACCGAGCTCCTCATACGGCATGCCGGTCGCGGCCATGGCCTCGATGCCGCAGGCGGCCGCGGCGACGAGCGACTCGGCCCTCTCCCACCCCGCGCCGTACCGCCCGGCCCCGGCCCGCAGTTCGCCGGCGTCGCGGGCGCGCCGCAGCAGGGCGCAGACCGCCGCGAGCCAGGCCCGCCGGAAGTCGGTGCCGCCGCCCTCCCGGCCGGTGCACTCCACCGTGATCCGGAAGCTCGCGGGCACCGCAGGGTCGTCGTGCAGGGTGCGGGCCAGCCAATGGGTGAGGTCGACGAGCGCCTGGAGCGGTGTGCCGCCCGACGCGCCCAGGTCGCGTACGGTCTCGCCGAGCAGGGCGGCGCCGCGCTGCTGGACGGCTTCGGCGAGCTCGTCCTTGGAGGCGAAGTGGAAGTACAGGGCGCCCTTGGTGACGCCCGCGGTGCGTGCGATGTCGCCGAGCGTCGACCGGTCGTACCCGTTGCGCCGGAACATCTCGGCCCCAGCCCGGACGAGCCGCCTGCGGGTGCGCTCCGACCTCTCCTGCACGGCGCTGCCTCCTCGGCTCGAGGGCCTGCCTGTCGGGGTGCTCGGGGTGCTCGGCGTGCGCTTCGTACGCGGGGTGCGCGCTGCGCGCGGGGCGGCCATGTCAGCCGACGCGCACGAGTCGCTCGGCGGCGGCCTTCGCGGCATTGTCGAGCTGGTTCTCGGGGGCGGCCATCAGGATGGACCGCTGGAGTCTGCGCAGGGCCGCGGACGGTTCGATGCCGAGCTCCCGTACGAGGGTCGCGCGCAGCCGCTGGTAGACGTCGAGGGCCTCGCCGCGGCGTCCGGAGCGGTGCAGGGCCAGCATGAACTGCCCGTGCAGGTTCTCGTGGGTGCGGTAGCGGCTGGCGAGGACGGTCAGTTCGGCGAGCAGCTCGCGGTGCCGGCCGAGCCGCAGGTCGGCCTCGATGCGCTGGTCGAGGGCGCACAGCCGGGTCTCCTCGAGCCGGCGGGCCTCCATGTCGAGCTGGGCGCCGCCCTGTACGTCGGCGAAGGCCGGGCCGGACCAGAGCGAGAGGGCCTCGCGCAGCAGCCGGGCGGCGCCGGGGAAGTCGTCCGCGTCCATGGCCCGGTAGCCCATGCCGGCGAGCCGGTCGAACTCGCGGACGTCGCTGGTGCCGCCGCCGCTGTTGAGCAGGTAGCCGCCGGGCAGTGTGACGAGCACGTCCTTGGCGGTGCGCCGCAGCCCCGCGGAGCGGATTCCGGTTGCGGTTGCGCCTGCGGCCCCGACACCGGCGTCGATGTCGGTGCCAGCCCCGGCCGCGTCCCCCGCGCCGTGGTCCAGGGCGCTCGCGATGAGGGCCCGCAGCTGGAGGACGTACGTCTGGAGCGTCGTGCGGGCGCTGCGCGGCGGGGCGCCGGCCCACAGCTCCTCGATGAGGGCCGAGACCGGGACCACCTGGTCGGCATGGAGCGCCAGGAGTGCCAGCACCTGTCGCGGCTTGGGGGCGGTCGGAGTGATGGAGACTCCCTGTTCCCGCACCGCCAGTGTGCCCAGTACTTCGATGTCCACGCCGTACTCCCCTGGTCCGTGGATGAGCCTTCCTCAGTAAAAAACAGGCCCGACGGTTTGTCAATACAAAACCGACCGTGCTGTTTTGGCGTGAGCGATACGCTTCGGTGATCCCAACTCGCGCTCCTGACATGGGAGTTTGCGTTCTACACGGATTGCGACCGCATGGCCTCCGGCACCCACACCCGTCCGGAATCCTCCCCGACCCACCCTGAAACAGACCGGAAAGTCGCTAGAGCGGCCGGCTCGGCCCGCTCCCCTCCGGCACCAGGTCCGCGGCGAGCGCCGACGGTACGAGCGTGGGCAGCAGCAGGCGCCAGAGCCGGGTGACGGTGGCCGCCGAGAGCCACCGCGTGTCCCGGGCGCCGAGCACCTCGAGGCCGACGGTCGCCGCCACCACGGCCGCGACCACGTCCGCCACCGCCACCCCGGGGCGCAGCTCGCCGGCCGACTCGGCCCGCCGTACCGCCTCTTCGACCCAGGCCCGCCACCGCTCGCGCAGGTCCTCCTCCGGCGGCCGGACGCTCTCGCCGCACAGCTGGAAGCCCGCCCGCAGCACCACGTCGGCGCGCAGGGCGGCCGCCAGCCGGTGGGTCGCGTCGACGAGGGCCTGCAGGCGCCGCCCGCCGGTCGGGTGCGCGTCACCGGTGACGTCCGCGAGGCGGAGCAGGGCCGCGGCCTCGACGGCGTCGGCCAGCGCCGCCTTGCTGGCGAAGTGGAAGTGCAGTGCCCCGTTGCTCACGCCGGCCAGCGAGCTGATCGCGGTGAGGGAGGCGACCGTATAGCCCTCCCGGTCGAAGATCTCGGCTGCGGACCCGATCAGGGCGTCACGCGTGCGCACCGCGCGTTCCTGCTTGGCCATCGGCTGCTCCGTGAGTGCGGGGGATTCGGCCAGTCGACCCAACTGACCCACTTGAGCCAGTTGAACCAACTGACCGAGTTGACGGGGACTCTAACAAACCGTCTGAGCGGTTTTGGATACCGGCGCAGGCCTCAACCCGGGTCAAGGGGGCAGGTCGGACAGATTCGCGCACGCGGCACTGCCGTTGCGCTCGGAGATCCACTCAAGACGGGCTCGCCGCCCGCTCGTCGCCGTCTCGACCGGACGCGCGACGGCCGCCGGGGCGGCAGGCCCGCGGCCAGGCAACACCGGCAATAGCAGACGAATCGAAGTAAACGGCTGCGCCAATTTTGCCGACGCCGACCGATAGCCCCTAGAAATTAAACCGGTTGGTATGTAGTTTTCCCGGCCAAGGGGCAACCCGCACCGCACCCACGGCGCACAGACCAGGGGGATCGATGTCTGCGAGCACGTTCCAGATCGAACGGACCACGCACGACGGAGACACGAAGGGGGCCCGGGCGGCTTTCGCCGCGTCGGCCGGCAGGTCCGCCGGATCCTGCCCCACGACGCTGACCACGACCGTGCCCAAGGAACTGGTGCACCGGTCCGCGGTCGCGGAGGTCGTGCTCACCGACTGGGCGCGCGTCGACGACACCCATTTCGTCATGGCCGCCCAGTGGCCCCGCAGCCACAGCTTCTTCACCCCGGTCGCAGGCGGCTACCACGACCCGCTCATCGCCTGCGAGACCATCCGCCAGATCGGCATCCTCCTGGGCCATGCCGAGTTCGGCGTTCCGTTCGGCCACCAGTTCGTCATCTGGGACCTCGACATCGCGGTGCACCCCCAGCACCTGGGCGTCGGCTACGAGCCGGCGACCCTCACCATCGACGTCACCTGCACGGAGGTCAACCGCCGCGGCAGCGCTCTGTCAGGTCTGCGCATCGAGGCGGTCTTCCACCGCGACGGGCACGTCGTGGCGACGGGCGGCGGCTCCTTCTCCTGCATGGCGCCCGCGGTGTACAAGCGGGTGCGCGGCGAGCACACCCTCGACGGCGACTGGTACCGCCTCCCGCTCATCAGCCCGGCGGCCCCGCAGAGCGTCGGGCGGATGTCCCCCATGGACGTCGTGCTCTCCCCCACCGGCGAGCAGGACCGCTGGCGGCTCAGAGTGGACACGCGCCACCCGGTGCTGTTCGAGCACGCGGTGGACCACGTCCCGGGGATGGTACTGCTGGAGGCGGCCCGCCAGGCCACGGCGGCCGCGCTCGGCCGGTCCTCGTACCTCCCCCTGGGCTTCGCCAGCGAGTTCAAGCGGTACGCCGAGCTGGACGCGCCCTGCACGATCGAGGCCGTCCGGGTCCCCGCGGCCGCCGAGGACGAGGAGGCCGTGCTGGTGACGGCCCGCCAGGGCGGCGCCGAGCTCTTCCGCTCGAAGGTCACGGCCGGCACGCACCACCTCTAGGTCGTCTCTTTCGGATCTTGCCGGTCAAGCCCGCGTCGTCCGGTGCCGTGCATCGCAAGGCGGAGAGGCTCCCGATTACTGGACGTCCTCGGGTGCCCCGACAACGCAGCGAGGTGCGGTGCCGGGCGGCGCGGGTCTGGGGGCACCGCCCAGCGGTAGCTGGGGGAGCAAGATCCGGAATAGACGGCCTAGCGCAGGACCGCGCCGGGGGCACCGCCGCCCCCGGCCCCGCCCTCACCCCCGGGGCGGCGCGAAGGCGTCCAGGTGGTCCGCCGCCCAGGTACGGAAGGACCGCGCGGGCCGGCCGAGCAGCCGGGGAAGGGTGTCGTCGACCCGGGACTTGGCCCCCTCGCGCTGCCGCTGCGCACTGTGCAGGAGCGCCCGGACCACGGCGTCCGGGTGGCGCCGGCCGAGCGCGGCGCGCGCCCGGTCCGCGTCCAGCTCCTCGAACCGCAGCGGCCGGCCGAGCAGTTCGGCGAGCAGGGCCGTCTGCTCGACGGCGGTGAGCGCCTGCGGCCCCGTCAGGGTGTGGGCGGCGCCCGCCGGGATCCGCCCGGTGAGGGCGCCGGCCGCCGCCTCGGCGAGGTCGCGCGGGTCGACGCAGGAGTTCGCCGAGTCCCCGTACAGGGCGCGGACCACCTGTCCGGAGCGGACGGAGCCGGCCCAGGAGAGCGCGTTGGACATGAACGAGCGGGGCCGCAGCAGGGTCCACTCCATCCCCGAAGCGCGCAGCAGCTCCTCGTTGCCGCGCTGCCAGCGGGTGATGACGTCGTCGGCCCGGGGGTCCTCGACGGCGGCGGCGGACAGCTTCACCACGTGGCGCACCCCGGCCGACCGCGCCAGGCGCAGGAACTCCCCGTCGTCGCGGCGCAGGTCGGCGGTGACGAGGAAGACGGCGCGGATCCCGCCGAGGGCGGCGGCGAGCGAGCGCGGATCGGTGTAGTCGCCGCGGACGGTCTCGGCGCCGGCGGGGGCGCCCTGGACCCGGTCCGGGACCCGGGCCATGACGCGAACGGGCAGGTCGGCGGGGAGGAGGCGGAGCACCTCGCGGCCGACGGTTCCGGTGGCACCTGTCACAAGGATCATCAGCATCCCAACTTGACTGAAACTTACACCTGTTAGTGGTGCACGTTTGGCGCAGGGGTTACCCTATGTAAAATACAAACTGGACGGTTTCTTTTCTGAGCCTTCAACGGTTCGCCTAGCCCGAGGAGGTGGGAGGCACGTGGCCGAGCAAGTCCGAGCCATCCGCACACGCAAGACGATCCTCACCGCAGCTGCCAAGATCTTCGAGGAGCGTGGGTACCAGGCGGCGACGATCTCCGAGATCCTCACCACCGCCGGCGTGACCAAGGGCGCGCTGTACTTCCACTTCCAGTCGAAGGAGGACCTGGCCCAGGGCGTGCTCGCCGAGCAGGACCAGCAGTTCTCGATCCCGCCGCGCGCCTCGAAGGTGCAGGAGATCGTCGACGCCGTGATGCTGCACGCCCACCGCCTCCAGACCGACCCGATGGTGCGCGCCGGCGTCCGGCTCTCGATGGACCAGCTGGCCCAGGGCCTCGACCGCAGCGGGCCGTTCCTGCGCTGGTGCGAGATCGGGCTGGACCTGCTGCTGCGGGCCCAGGCCCAGGGCGAACTGCTGCCCCACGTCGTGCCGTCGGAGACGGCCGAGGTGATCGTCGGCTCCTTCGCCGGCATCCAGTCCATGTCCCAGGCCATCTGCGACTACCAGGACCTGGTGGGCCGGGTGTCCGCGCTGATGCGCCACATGCTGCCGAGCATCGTGGTCCCCTCCGTCCTCGCCTCCCTCGACCTCTCCGAGGGCCGCGGCGCAGCGGTCTACACCGAAGCCCTCCAGACCTCGGAACTCCCCCAGCCCCCCTCCCCCTCCGCGCCCGCCCCCGCAGCCGTCTGACCGCCGGGCCGGAGTGATCCGGCTCACAGACTGTCACAGGGTCCCGGTGCCCGGTGTCTTGAGGCCGAACGCCTTGAGACGACGGAGGAGACGGGCATGACCGACATGACGGGGAACACGCGCACCGAGGTGGTCGTGATCGGCGGAGGGTACTCCGGCGTGATGGCGGCCAACCGCCTGACGCAGCGCGACGACGTGACCGTGACGCTGGTCAACCCGCGCCCGGCCTTCGTCGACCGGGTCCGCCTGCACCAGTTGGTCGGCGGGACCGGCGAGGCCGTCGTGGAGTACCGCAAGGTCCTGGCCGCGGGCGTCCGGCTGGTGGTCGACACCGTGACCCGGATCGACGCGGCCGGGCGCACCCTGGCCCTGGCGAGCGGCGGCACGGTCGGCTACGACCACCTCGTCTACGCGGTGGGCAGCGGCAGCGCCGACCCGGGCGTGCCCGGCGCGGCCGAGTTCGCCTACCCGATCGCCACCCTGGAGGAGGTGCAGCGGCTGCGGCCGGCCCTGGACGCCGCGCCCGCGGCGGCCGCGGTGACGGTCGTCGGGGCCGGTCCGACCGGCATCGAGACCGCCGCCGAACTGGCCGAGCAGGGCCGCAGGGTGACCCTGGTGTGCGGCGGGGCGCTCGGCCCGTACCTGCACGCCCGCGGCCGGCGCTCGGTGGCCGGGCGGCTCGCCGCGCTCGGTGTGACCGTGCTCGAAGGCCCCGACACCAAGGTGACGGCCGTGACGCGCGATGCGGTGCGGCTCCGCGACGGCCGTCGGCTGCCGAGCGCGGTGACCATCTGGACCGCCGGCTTCGGCGTGCCGGACCTCGCCCGGCGCAGCGGCCTGCGCACGGACGCCCTGGGCCGCCTGCTCACCGACGAAACGCTGACCAGCCTGGACGACGTACGCATCGTCGCGGCCGGGGACTCGGCCGCGCCGTCGGGCCTGCCGTACCGGATGGGCTGCCAGGCCGCGGTGCAGCTGGGCCCGCAGGCCGCCCGGACGGTGCTGAGCCGGATCGCGGGCGAGGAACCCGCCCCGGTCGAGGTGGGGTTCGCCGGGCTGTGCGTCAGCCTGGGGCGCCGCGCGGGCATCTTCCAGTTCGCCTCGAAGGACGACGTCGCGAAGAAGCACCACATCGGCGGCCGCCCGGGGGCGAAGGTCAAGGAGCTCATCTGCCGGAGCATCCTGTGGCAGCTGGGTTACGAGGCGCGCAAGCCCGGGGTGCGGACCTGGTGGGCGAAGGACGCCAAGCGGCAGGAGCGGCTGCTCCGGGCCACGCACGGCGAGGCGCAGGCCACGGCGGAACGGGCGGCGGCCTAGCCGGACGTCCCACGGAAAGGAAAGATGATCTTGCCGTGGCCACGCGGTCGGAGGCCGCCGGCGACCAGGGCCGGCCGGCTGCGAGGGAGGGGTACGGGGACATGGGCGACGCGAGCGGATTCCGAGACGTAAACGGCGGGGGCGAGGCGCTCGGCGAGGGCAAGGCGATCGGCGGGGACGGTATCACCAGCAGGGGCGGCGGGAGCGACGGAAGCCTCCGCACCGGCGGCACCGACCCGGCGACCGAGGCCTTCGTCGCCCACCGCAACCTGCTCTTCACCGTCGCCTACGAGATGCTCGGCTCGGCCGCCGACGCCGAGGACGTCCTGCAGGAGACCTGGCTGCGGTGGGTCAAGGTCGACCTGGCGCACGTGCGCGACCAGCGCGCCTACCTGGTCCGGATCACGACCCGCCAGGCCCTCAACCGGCTGCGCACGATGCAGCGCCGCAAGGAGGCGTACGTCGGCCAGTGGCTGCCCGAGCCGCTGCTCACCGCGCCGGACGTGGCCGAGGACGTGGAGCTCGCCGAGAGCGTGTCGATGGCGATGATGCTCGTCCTGGAGACTCTGTCGCCGACCGAGCGCGCCGTCTTCGTCCTGCGCGAGGCCTTCGACCTCGGCTACGACGAGATCGCCGCCGCCGTCGACAAGAGCCCCGCGGCCGTCCGCCAGATCGCGCACCGCGCCCGCCGGCACGTCGATGCGCGCCGACCGCGCCAGCCGGTGGCCCCGGGCGTGGCCTCCGCGGCCGTGGAGTCGTTCCTGCGCGCGCTCGAGACCGGGGACCCGCAGGGCCTCCTCGACGTACTCGCCCCGGACGTCGTCCTGGTGGGCGACGGCGGCGGCATCAAGCAGGCCGCGCTCCGGCCGATCAGCGGGGCCGACAAGGTGGTCCGCTTCATGCTCGGCGGCATCGGCAAGACCAAGCTCCCGCTCACGGTCGCCCCCACCGTCGTCAACGGCGCCCCGGCGCTCCGCGTCCACCTGGACGGGCAGTTCGACGGCGTCATGGCGGTCCGGGTCGAGGACGGCCGCATCTCGGGCCTCTACTACGTCCGCAACCCGGAGAAGCTGACCCGCTTCGCCTCCGAGACCCCGCTCACCCTGCACTGAACGCCGCGTTCCCGCGAGGCCCTGTCCCTGAATGACCTGGAGAGAGAACCGTATGACCTGGTCCACCCGCATCGTGGAGCGCGACGGCGTCCGCATCTCCTGCCGTGACTGGGCGGGCCCCGGACGCCCCGTCGTCCTGCTGCACGGGCTGGCCGGCCACGCGGGCGAATGGGACGCCCTCGCCCGGCACCTGCAGGCCCGGCACCGGGTCGTGGCGGTGGACCAGCGCGGCCATGGCGCCAGCGAACGCCTGCCCGCGGACCTCTCCCGGGCCGCCTACGTCGCCGATGTGGTCGCCGTCCTCGACCAGCTCGGCCTGCAGGCGCCCGTTCTCGTCGGCCAGTCGCTGGGCGGCCACACCGCCATGCTCACCGCAGCCGCGCACCCCGGCCTCGTCCATGCACTCGTCCTGGTCGAAGCCGGCCCCGGCGGCCCGAATCCCCGGGTGCAGCAGGAGGTCGGCGGCTGGCTCGACTCATGGCCGGTCCCGTTCCCGTCGCGGGAAGCCGCCGCCGGCTTCCTCGGCGCAGGGGCGGTCGGCGAGGGCTGGGCGGCCGGCCTGGAGGAGCGCGACGGCGGCTGGTGGCCCCGCTTCGACCGTGACGTCATGGTCGGCTCGCTGGCCGAGATCGCCCGGGCCTCCTTCTGGGACGAGTGGACGAAGACCACCTGCCCGACCCTGGTCGTCCTCGGCCGGTCCGGCATCGTCCCGCCCCGGGAGATCGGCGAGATGCTCCGCCTGCGACCGGACGCCGCGGCGGTGAGCATCCCCGGCACGGGCCACGACCTCCACCTCGAACGGACCGACGTACTGCTGCAGCTGCTCCGCGATTTCCTCCGCGGCGTTCCCGCAGACCCCGTCCGCCGCCTGACGCGCTGTACCAACTAGTATGTATAGTCGCCTCCATGAGCACGAGCACCGCCGACCGCCTCATCGAAAGCACCCGCGAACTGCTGTGGGAGCGGGGCTACACCGGCACCAGCCCCAAGGCCATCCAGCAGCGGGCCGGGGCCGGGCAGGGCAGCATGTACCACCACTTCACCGGCAAGCCGGACCTGGCGCTCGCCGCGATCCGCCGCACCGCCGAGGAGATGCGCGCCAAGGCCGAGGAGCAGTTCGCCGGGCCGGGCAACGCGGTCGAGCGGGTCACCGCGTACCTGCGCCGCGAGCGGGACGTCCTCAAGGGCTGTCCCGTCGGACGCCTCACCCAGGACCCGGACGTGATGGCCGATCCGCTGCTGCGGGCGCCGGTCGACGAGACCCTGGCCTGGCTGCGCGGACGCCTCGCCGAGGTCCTGGCCGAGGGGCGCGAGCGCGGCGAACTCGATGCCGCGCTGGACCCGCAGGCCACCGCCGCGACCGTCGTCGCGGTCCTGCAGGGCGGTTACGTCCTGGCCCGCGCCGCCGACTCCGTGCAGCCGTTCGACCAGGCGATCGGCGGGGTGCTGGGCCTGTTGGCCGCGTACGTCCCCACCGCTCGCGCGTGACCGACCGTTCCGACCGTTCCTCGGCCGAGAAAGGCAGCTCCCCGTGTACGCCAAGCAGTACGAGATCACCCTGCCCGCCGACTACGACATGCAGATCATCCGCAAGCGGGTGGCCGAGGGCGGCCACGTCCTCGACGACCGCGCCGGGCTGGGGCTGAAGGCGTACGTCATCCGCGAACGCGGAACCGACGGCTCGCCGGTCAACCAGTACGCCCCCTTCTACCTGTGGAACGACACGGGCGCGATGGCCCGCTTCCTCGTCGGCGGCGGCGGATTCCAGAACATCGTGCGGGACTTCGGCCGCCCCGTCGCCCGCCACTGGACGGGCATCGCCTGCCACGCCGGCCCCGCCCGCACGGCGCCTCCCCGGGCGGCGTCGCGCCGTCTGACCGCCGTGCCCTGCGACGCGGACCCGGACCGCACCGGGCTGGGCCTGACCGCGCTGATCGAGCGGGAGGCGGAGCAGCTGCGGCAGCTCGCCCGCCACGACGGCGTGCACACGGCCGCGTTGGCCGTCGACCCGCACCACTGGCAGCTGCTTCGCTTCGTTCTGTGGGCGGAGACGGCCACCCCGCCCACGGACGCGGACGCGGACGCGACCGAACGCTACGAGGTGCTGCACCTGTCCGCCCCGGGCCTGGCCGATCTGCCGGAGGGCCGGAGCTGGTAGGAGCGTGGTGGTGTCCGGATGTGACGGAACAGCGTCATTGTGGTCGTGGGCCACGGCAGTGACGATAGGTGCATGTCCACGAACCGCCGGGTCGTCATCGCGGTCTTCCCCGATGTCGACCTCCTCGATGTCACCGGCCCTGCCGAGGTGTTCGCGCTGGCCAACCGGGAGACCGGCGGCCGGGCGGGCTACCGGGTGCAGCTGGCCGGCCCGACCGCCGGGGTGGTCGCCACCTCGGCCGGTGTACGGCTGGTCACGGACCTGACGTTCGCCGAGGTCGAGGGGGTGCTCGACACGCTGCTCGTGCCCGGTGCGGTGGACCTGCACCCCGACGGGCCGGTCGCCCGGATCGACCCGGACGTGGTCGCCTGGCTGCAGGCGGCCGCACCGACGGCGCGGCGCGTGGCGTCGGTGTGCGTGGGGGCGCACCTGCTGGCCGCGGCCGGGCTGCTGGACGGCAAGACCGCCACCACCCACTGGTCGACCGCCGACCAACTGGCGGCCGAGCACCCGGCGGTGACGGTGGATCCCGATCCGATCTTCGTACGGTCCGGGAAGGTGTGGACCGGGGCCGGGATCAGCGCCTGCATGGACCTGGCGCTGGCCCTGGTGGCCGAGGACCTCGGCGAGGAGGTCGCCCTGGCGGTGGCCCGGCAGCTGGTGATGTACCTCAAACGGCAGGGCGGGCAGAGCCAGTTCTCGGTCCCGCTGAGCCGGTCCGCCGCGTCCCGGCGGGACATCGACGAGCTGCGGATGTACGTCGCCGACCATCTGGACGGCGACCTGTCCACGGGGGCGCTGGCGGAGCGGATGTGCCTGAGCGAGCGGCACTTCGCGCGGGTGTTCCGGCGGGAGACGGGGGTCACGCCGGCCGCCTACGTCGAAGCGGCGCGGGTGGAGGCGGCCCGGCGGTTGCTGGAGAGCACCGACGAGCCGCTGGAGGCGGTGGCCGCCGCGAGCGGCCTGGGCTCGGTGGAAACCCTCCACCGAGCCCTCCGCCGCCAAATCGGCACCACCCCGGCCACCTACCGCCGCCGCTTCCGCACGACAACCTGACCGCTCCGACCCCCGCCGCAACCCACCGACACCTCGAAGCCGAAGCCGGCAAACCAAACCCGCCGCCTGCCTCGACACCAAGGCCCGGCAAACCAGCCCACCGCCTGCTCCGAAGCCGCCGCCCGGCAAACCAGCCCACCGCCTGCTCCGAAGCCGAGGCCCGGCAAACCAGCCCACCGCCTGCTCCGAAGCCACCGCCCGGCAAACCAGCCCACCGCCTGCTCCGAAGCCGAGGCCCGGCAAACCAGCCTCGCCGGCGTTTGAGGCGCGGGTCCGGGCAGAGCCCGGTACCCGGCGAAGCCGGGATCCCCGGGGCGCCGCCCCACACCCCATGCCGCGAAGCCGAAGGTCGGCCCACCCACACCCACCACCCGCTTCCAAGCCGAGGCCCGGCACAACCAGCCCCGCCGGCGTTTGAGGCGCGGGTCCGGGCAGAGCCCGGTACCCGGCGAAGCCGGGATCCCCGGGGCACCGCCCCACACCCCATGCCGCGAAGCCAAAGGTCGGCCCACCCACACCCACCACCCGCTTCCAAGCCGAGGCCCGGCACAACCAGCCCCGCCGGCGCTTGAGGCGCGCCCCAAGCAGGCCGGGGAGGACGGGGAGA